>CAXUIQ010000703.1:0-2001 GCA_964250815.1 uncultured Acetobacteraceae bacterium | reverse complement strand
CCCGCGGCGTAGGCCGGGGCCGGCGACCCGAGCACGAGGCGCGCGAGGTCGCTCGCCCCCGTGCCGAGGAGGCCGCCCGCGCCGAAGGCCAGCGCCTGCGCGGCGCCCCACAGCCCCACCCGCGTGCCTTCCCGCGCGGCGCGGCCGTTGCTCGCCAGGCCCATCATGGAGCCGATGGCCGACACCGCGAACGCGCCGTTGGCGACGCCCAGCAACACCACGCCCTCCCGCAGCGGCCAATGGAGCCCCAGCGGGCCGGACGCCGCCAGCAACAGGATCGCCACCGCCGAGCCGACGCAGCCGCCCACCGTGGAGGCCCGCATCGCGCGCAGGCGGAACCCGCCCGCCAACGCGCTGCCCACGGCGACGAGCGCCATGCCGCCCAGCACGCCCGCGTGCTGCAACCCCGTCAGCCCCGCGGACTGGCCCGGCGTCAGCGCGAACACCGCGCCGGCGAACGGCTCCAGGATGAGTTCCTGGGCGCTGTAGGCCAACATGCTGACGAACACGAACACGGCGAAGCGCCGCGCCTGCGGCTCCGCCCAGACTTCTTTCAGCGCCGGGAGGAACCCGCCGGCCTGGGGGGCTGCCGCAGGCCCGAGCACGCTCGCCGCGCCCTCCATGCCCCATACCGCAAGCGCCGCCACCGCGAAGGCGACGAGCGCCGCGGCTGATGTCACGGCCAGCAGCCGCCCCGGCGAGAACGGGTCCAGCAGCTTGCCCGCAACCGTCGCCGTCACCGCGATGCCGGCGATCATCATGAGCCAGACAACCGTCGCCGCCGCCGCCCGGCGCCGCGGATCGACCCGCTTGGCCAAGAGCGTCAGCAGCGCCGGCCCGGCGGAGCCGACGCCCACGCCGACCAGCGCGAACGCGGCCAGCGCCGCCGCGATCCCCAGGGCCAGGTGCGTCGCCATCAGCGCCGTGCCGCCCGCGGCGCCGATGCCGCCAAGCGCCAGCGCCGCCATGCCGCCCACGACCCACGGCGTCCGCCGCCCGCCCAGGTCCGACCCGTAGCCCATCCGCGGACGCAGCACCTGCAACGCATAATGGAACGCGACCAGCGCCCCCGGGATCAGCGCCGGCAAGGCCAGCTCGACCACCATCACCCGGTTCAGCGTGGAGGTCGCCAGCACCACGACCGACCCCAGCCCGGCCTGCACCAAGCCGAGCCGCAAGATGCCGAGCCAGCCCAACGGCTCCGCTTTCGCACTGCCCATCACGCCGCAACCCCGGCGCGCAGGGCGAAGGCGGCAACCAGCATCCCGAGGACGTAGAGCGTCGTCCCGGTGCCGTTGTACCAGGGCGCCAGGCCCCGCGGGTCCCGCATGAACCGGCGCATCAGCCCGGCCTGCGCCAGCAGCAGCGCTGCCACCGCCGCGGCATACGCCGGATGCCCCCAGCCCAGCAGCAGGCCGGCCACGGCGACCTGCGGCACCGCCATCGCCACGCAGGCCAGCGCCGCCGCGCGCCGCACGCCCAGCAGCACCGGCAGCGAGTTGATCCCCGTCTGCCGGTCGCCCTCGACCGACTTGAAGTCGTTCAGCGTCATGATGCCGTGGGCGCCCGCGCTGTAGGCCACGGCCACCGCGAGGATGCGCCAGTCCGGCAGCGCGCCCGCCATGATGGCGGCGGCGGTGAACCACGGCAGGCCCTCGTAGCACGCGGCGCAGGCGAGGTTGCCCCACCAGCCGTTGCGCTTCAGCCGCACCGGCGGCGCGCTGTAGGCCCAGGCCAGCAGGAGGCCGAACACCGCTGCGCCGAACGCCCAGCGGCCCAAGGCCGCCGCCACCAGCAGCGACAGACCCGTGCAGGCGACCGCGATCCACAGGCCAGTCCGCCCCGGCAGGCGACCGGACGGGATGGGCCGGCCCGGCTCGTTGATCGCGTCCACGTGCCGGTCGAACCAGTCGTTCACCGCCTGGCTGGTGCCGCACACCAGCGGCCCGGCCAGCGCCACCCCGGCCAGCACCAGCGCCCACCGCCCGCCGACCGGCCGCC
>CAXUIQ010000702.1:0-2003 GCA_964250815.1 uncultured Acetobacteraceae bacterium | reverse complement strand
TGGCCCGGGCGGTGCGGACGTGGTCCATGCGCAGCGCATCGACCATGGCGGCGCGCACGTAGCGCACGAACTGGCCGATGATCGACAAGGCCAGCGTCGCGACCGGCAGCACCATGTGCCGGAACGTGTCGCGCCAGGTACCGTCGCCCAAGCCGCTGGCCGGCAGCGCGTGCAGGTTCACGGCGAACACCAGGATCAGCACCAGCGCCAGCCAGAACACCGGCACCGACACCCCGGCCAGCGCCACCGTGCTGATGGCGGCGTCGATCCATCCGCCGGGCCGCAGCGCCGCCAGGACGCCCAGCAGCAGCGACAGCAGGACGGCGATGCCGAAGCCGGCCAGCATGAGCTTGCAGGTCTGCCACAGCGCCGGGAGCAGCACCTCCAGCACCGGACGGGCATGGACCCGGCTGAACCCCAGGTCGCCGCGCAGCGCATCGGAGAGCCAGCGGGCGTAGCGCAGCAGGAGCGGCTGGTCGAGGCCGTAGATGGCGCGCAGCCGGGCGGCGGCCTCCGGCGTCATGCCGGGGTTGCTCGCCATCATCAGGTCGATGGGGTCGCCCGGCATGAGGCCGATCAGGCCGTAGATCACGAACGACATCGCCAGCAGCACGAGCAAAGCCTGGACCGTCCGGCGGAGGAGGAAGCGGGCCACCGCTCAGTCCGCGAAATGGCAGGCGCTCAGCACCTTGCGCCGCCCCGGCGCCGGGGCAAGCAAAGGGGGCTGGACGCGGCAAACGGCCTGGACCTTGGGGCAGCGCGGGTGGAACACGCAGCCCGGCGGCGGCGCCACCGGGCTGGGCATCTCGCCCCGCAGCGCCGAGCCGCGGGCGCGGCGGCGTCCGATGCGCGGGGCGGCGTCCAGCAGGGCGCGGGTGTAGGGATGGCTCGGGCGCGCGAACAGCTCGGCGCGCGGCGCGAGTTCCACCAGGCGGCCCAGGTAGAGCACGGCGACGCGGTCGGCCAGGTGGTTCACCACGGCCAGGTCGTGGGAGATGAACAGGTAGGCCAGGCCGTGCGCGCGTTGCAGGTCGCGCAGCAGGTTCAGCACCTGGCTGCCGATGCTGACGTCGAGCGCCGACAGCGGCTCGTCCGCCACCACCAGCTCCGGCTCGGGCGCCAGCGCCCGGGCGATGGCGATGCGCTGGCGCTGGCCGCCGGAGAACTCGTGCGGGTAGCGGTTGAGGGCATCGGGCGGCAGGCCCACCTGGGCGGCGAGTTCGCCCGCGCGCCGCCGCTGCTCCGCCGCCGGGCGGCGGGCGATGCGCAGCGGCTCCGCGATGATGGCGGACACCGGCATGCGCGGGTCAAGCGCGCCGAACGGGTCCTGGAACACCACCTGGATCGCCTGCCCGGCGTAGCGCACCGTGCCTTGCGTCGGCGTGCGGAGGCCGGCGACGACGTGGCCCAGCGTGGTCTTGCCGCTGCCGCTCTCGCCCACCAGCGCCAGGGTCTCGCCGGGCTGGATGTCGAAGCTCACGTCCTCCACCGCGCGCAGCACGCGCGGGCGAGCGAACAGCCCGCCGCCCTGGGGGAAGTGGACGGAGACGCGCTCCACTTCCAAGAGGCTCACTGGCGCACCTTGAAGCACGCGGCCCATTGGCCCGGCGCGTGCTCCAGGAGCGCCGGCTCCGCGCTCCGGCACCCGGCGTCGCCGCGCGGGCAGCGGGGGGCGAAGCGGCAGCCCGGCTCGGCCCGGCCCATGTCCGGCACGCCGCCCGGGCTCCCCGGCAGATGGTCCACCCGGTGCGCGGCGTGCGGCAGCGTGGCGATCAGGCCGACCGTGTAGGGATGGAGCGGCTGCGCGAACAAGGCGTCGGCCGGGCCGCGCTCCACGATGCGCCCGGCGTACATCACCACGACCTCGTGCGACACCTCGCTCACCACCGCGAGGTTGTGGGAGATGAACTGGATCGCCGTGCCGGTCTCCTCCTGCAAAGCCAGCATGAGGTCGAGGATCTGCGCCTGGATGGTGACGTCGAGCGCCGTGGTCGGCTCGTCCG
>CAXUIQ010000701.1:0-2030 GCA_964250815.1 uncultured Acetobacteraceae bacterium | reverse complement strand
AGGAGCTGCGCGCCTATGGCGGCGGCCTTGCGGAAAAGCCGGAGCTGCTGGTGCTGAACAAGTCGGACGCGATGACCCCGCGGGAAGCTATGTCGCGCCGCGCCGCGCTGGAGAAGGCGTCGGGCCAGGAGGTCATGCTGCTGTCCGGCGTGACGCAGGACAACCTGCCCGTGGTGCTGCGCGCGCTGATGGGCCGGGTCCACGCGGCGCGCGCGGAACCCGCCGCCCTCGAACTCGCGTGACGCCCCGGCTGGACCAGGCCCGGCTGCTGGTCGTGAAGATCGGCAGCGCGCTGGTGGCGGACCGGGCGGAGCCGCGCACGGCCTGGCTCCACGGCGTCGCCGCCGACATCGCGGAAGCCCGGGCGCGCGGCGCGTCGGTGATCGTGGTGTCGTCGGGCGCCATCGCGCTGGCCCGCTCGGCGCTCGGCCTGTCGCAGCCCCGGCTCCGCCTGGAAGAGAAGCAGGCGGCGGCTGCGGTGGGCCAGATCCGCCTGGCGCAGGCCTGGACGGCGGCGCTGGCCGCGCACGGCATGGTCGCGGCGCAGTTGCTGCTCACCCTGGAAGACACGGAGGACCGCCGCCGCTACCTGAACGCCCGCGCGACGCTCACGACGCTGCTGGGCCTCGGCTGCGTGCCCGTCATCAACGAGAACGACAGCATAGCCACGGCCGAAATCCGCTTTGGCGACAACGACCGCCTGGCGGCGCGGGTGGCGGAGATGGTTCAGGCGGACCAGCTCGTCCTGCTCTCCGACATCGACGGCCTCTACACCGCCGACCCCAGGCGCGACCCGGCGGCACGGCACATCCCCGAAGTCCCGGCCGTCACGGCGGAGATCGAGGCAATGGGCGGCGACCCGCCGCCGGGCTATTCCAGCGGGGGCATGAGGACCAAGCTGGCCGCGGCGCGCATAGCGACCCAGGCCGGCTGCGCCATGGCCATCGCGGTGGGCCAGGTCGCGCATCCCCTGCGCGCGTTGGCGGAGGGCGGGCGCTGCACCTGGTTCCTGCCCGCGCCCGATGGCCGCAGCGCCCGCAAGCGCTGGATCGCGGGCACGCTGCAGCCGTCCGGGCGCCTGGTCGTGGACCCCGGCGCTGCCCGCGCCCTCCTGGCCGGGCGCTCCCTGTTGCCCGCCGGCGTCCGCGCCGTGCATGGCGAGTTCGAGCGCGGCGACGCCGTGCTGGTGCAAGACTTCGCCGGCGACACGCTGGCCCGCGGCCTGTCCGCCTACGCCAGCGCCGACGCGCGCCGCATCGCCGGGCACCGCTCCGACGACATCGAGCGCCTGCTCGGCTGGCGCGGACGGGACGAGATGGTGCACCGGGACGACCTGGCGCTGACGGTGCCGCCGCCTCTTTGACGGCCGACGCCCTGACGCCTGCCAGCGTCATCGTGACGGCGGGCGGCTCGCGCGTTCCGGAACCCTTCCGGCTTTGCTGCATTGCAACATGAAACGTCCCGCCACACCGCGCCACGGCTCGCGGGGTGGCGCGGACGCGCGCAACAGGAGCCACCGCGATGACCCATGCCCGCCTCCGGCGGTTTTCTTCCCGCTATCCTGCCTTGCTGTCCTGCGCCGCGGCCTTGGCGGCGCTGGCCAGCATCAACCACGCCGCGGCGCGTGCGGCCGAGAGCCGGCATCCGCCAAAGGGCCGCTTCATCGAGATCGACGGCGTGCGCCTGCACTACACCGACCGGGGCGCCGGCCGCCCGCTGGTCCTGCTGCATGGCAACGCCGTGTCGGGACAGGACTTCGACACCAGCGGCGTGGCCGAGGCCCTGGTCCGCACGAACCGCGTCATCATCTTCGACCGCCCAGGGTTCGGGCACAGCGACCGTCCGCGCCGGCGCGTTTGGACGGCGGCGCAGCAGGCGGAGCTGCTGCACCGGGCGATGTCGGCGCTCGGCGTCCGGCGCCCGGTGGTCGTGGGCCATTCCTGGGGAACGCTGGTGGCCCTGGCGCTCGCGCTAAACCACCCGGACGACACGGCGGGCCTCGTGCTGCTGTCCGGCTACTACTTCCCGAC
>CAXUIQ010000700.1:0-2037 GCA_964250815.1 uncultured Acetobacteraceae bacterium | reverse complement strand
CGCCGGTCGTCGCGCCGCGGGTCGCGGTCCCCGCCGAGGCTTTCCCGCCGCCGGGTCTCCTCCGCGTCGCGGCGGCCCTGCTCGTAGATCGCGCGGTCCCGGTCCGACTGGCCTTGGCTGGGCTGTTGCCCCGGGAGGATCTGCTGCAACAGCCGCCCGGCGTCGTTCAGACTCTGCGCCGCTGCCGGCGCCGCAACTGCCGCGCCGACCGCCGCCATCCATAGCTTGCGCATCAGATCCTCCCCATTGCGCCAATGCAACGCCGCTGGGCGCACGCAGGTTCGCCGGGCAGCCTCGACCCCAGCAGGCCACCCGTCGAGTCCGGCATCCCGCGGCCCGAGCATGGCCGCGTCCAACGGACTCACCTGGTGACCGGCGCATCGGCCTGCACCGGCCACGCCCTAACGCCGGAGGGGCCGCCCCTCGTCGAGGCCGCTCTCGCGACGACGGTACAGCTCCGCATTGCTGAGTCCCTGCTCATGGGCCGCCCGCTCGCGCTCCGCCTCGCTTTGCGCCGCCTTGCTTTGCACGGGCTTGCCCTGGACCGGCTGGCGTTGCACCGGCAGAGGCCGCGGCTCCGGCTGCCGCGCTGCGCTGCCCGCACTCTGAGCCGATGCCGGCCCCGTGAAAGCCGCACCGACCAGCGCCGCCATCAGGATCTTGCGCATGGAACCCTCCTTGTTGCGCAGTCGCAACGCATGAGGGTGCCCGCGGGTTCGCCGGGCTGGCCGCCTCAGCGCGCCATCAGCACCGGAAGCGCCGCGTTCTCCAGCACGTGCCGGGTCACGCCGCCCAGGATCAACTGCCGCAGCCGCGAATGGCTGTAGGCGCCCATGGCCAGCAGGTCCGCGCCGAACTCCCGCGCCGCCGTCAGCAGTCCGCGGCCCACGTCGCGCTCCAACGGGCGGAATTGCGCGACCTCCGGCCGGATGCCGTGCAGCGCGAGGTAGCCGAGCAGATCCGCGGCACCCGGCCCGCGCCGCTGGTACTCGTCCGCCGACAGCACCCGGACCATCTCCGCCCGCTGCATCCACGGGATCGCGGCGTGCACGGCGGCGGCGCTCTCGGCCGTGCCGTTCCAGGCGACGCAGATGCGGGAGCCGACCGTCGGCCCGGCCTTTTGCGGCGCGATCAGCACCGGCCGCCCGCTGTCGAACAGCACGGCATGGAGGGCGTCGCTGCTGGACACGTCGTCCCCGGCCTCTGGATGCGGCACCACGGTCAGGTCGGCCAGCCGGGCGAGCTGCGCGACCAAATCCTCCTCCCGGCCGGTAACGCTGGCGAAGTTGGCGGTGGCGCCGCGGTGGAGCGGCTCGGCGACGGTGACGCCCTGGGCGGCGACGAAGCGGTCGAACATGGCGCGCACCGCGTTGGAGCGGTCGGCGCTTTCCTTTTCCGTCGCCGACATCATCTCCTCGATCATCGCGCCCGACAGGCCCTCGCCTGCCAGCGGCGCCACGTCACGGCTATCGACGCGGACGTGCAGCGCCGTCAGGTGCGCGTCCCACATCCGTGCGACCGTCAGCGCCGTCGTCAACGCGGCCTCCCCGGCGGCGGTGCCGGTGAGCGGCAGCAGCAGCTTGCGGATCGGCATGGCGTTTTCCTCCTTTTCCGGCGCCTCGCGCGGACGCTACCACATTTCTCCAGGCCGCAACGGTATTCGAGTCCGCACGGGTGCTTGGCGCAGGGTGCCACCACCCGCTGGCGCGTCCGGCCGCACTGCCGATGTCGCCGTGCCCCGGACTATGACGCCTGCACCGGGAGTCCCGCCGATGGCAAGCCGACAGCCTGGCGCATGGCGAGGTCGAGCGCGGCCTCGGAGAAGCGCTCCGCCACATGGGCCAGCCCGGCCTCCGCCGCACAGGCGTTCCAGGCCAGGTCGTCGTGCAAGGCCAGGATCGCCGCGGCAAGCCCGCGCGCATCGTCGGCCACGCAAGGGTCGAGCGCCGGCGGCAGCGCGAGGCCCTCGGCCGCGATGGGAGTGCAGACGCACGGGACGCCCGCGGCCAGGCTGTCCAGCACCTTGCCCTTGATGCC
>CAXUIQ010000699.1:0-2041 GCA_964250815.1 uncultured Acetobacteraceae bacterium | reverse complement strand
GTCCACGTCGCCACGCGGCGTCAGCGTGAAATACTTCACCGTGCCGCGGGTCGCCGGCAACTGGCTCAGGTCGAATTCGGGCTGCGCCGGCGCGAGCGGCGCGGCATTGGGCGGCGGCGTGCGGGCCGGGGGCGGCGTTTGCGCCAGCACCCCGCCGGCCAACGCGCCCGCCGCGGCCGTCGCGAGCAGGAACGCCTTCAGCTTGGTTTTCATTTCAGCAAACTCCAGAACTCGCCTCGTCCCGCGAGGCACACCCGAAGCATCGCAAGCGGCGTGCCACCCGGTCGTGCGATGGAATACTTACGGCGCACCCGCTTCGCGCTGCCGAGTGTCAGGAAACACGACAGTTGACTGTCAGATTAGCTGACGGGCATGTCGGGTTCTGCGCTGCCGTTCCGCGTCGCCTGCCGGGCGAGGTAGAACTCCACGCCGGCCCGGGTCAGCAAGGACGCCAAGCCGATCAGCACCGCGACGAGCTGCACGCGGCGTTCGTCGGCTTGCACCTCAAGGCTGCGGGCGGCCAGCAGCGCCTTCTCGCCCTCGGTGATCCGGCCGATCTCGCGGCGGATCGCGTCCATGGTCGCCCGGTCGGTGCTGGACAGCACCATGGCCAGCGCCGCGTCGAAGCCCTGCGCGTCCCGGACCGTGATCGACGCCTGCAGCTCGTCGAGCTTCCTTTGCATCAGGCCGGACAGCCGGTCCATGCGCCCGCCTTGGTCGGCGTTGTCTCCGACCTGCGCCGCGAGCGTGGCGGCCAGGGTGCCCAGGCGCTCCCGGGCATGCGCGTAGGGTTCGAGGTAGCGGCGCTCCCCGCTCAGCAGGTGGCCCCGCTGCCCGGTTTCGGCATCGTCCAGGCCGATCAGGACATCCTTGGCCGTCTCGATCACCTCGTGGGTGTGCACGACGAGGTCGCGATGCGCGCTGAGCAGCCGGTCGGTCCAGGTCGTGAGGGCCACGCCGCTGGCCAGCACGATGCTGATCGGCACCAGCCGCACCAGCGTCGCGCCGGTCAGATGGCGGCGCGCCAGGCCGGCGACGGAGAAGCGCCGCATCACCCGGCGCCGAGGCCGTAGCGCTTCAGCTTGTCGTAGAGCAGTTGACGGTTGATGCCGAGCCTGCGCGCCGCCTCCGCCCGGCTGCCATGCCCCTCGGCCAGCGCGCGGCGGATCATCGCGCGCTCCAGCTCGGCGACCGCTTCGGGCAAGGTCAGGTCGGTGCCGGCCGCGTCATGCGCGGTGTCCGCGCCGTTGCCTTGCTGCAGGAACCCAAGGTCGGCGGCGTCAATGGACGGCCCGCGCGCAAGCGCCGCGGCGCGCTCGGCTGCGTTGCGCAGCTCGCGGACGTTGCCCGGCCAGCGGCAGCCCTCCAGCACGGCGGCGGCCTCCGCGGACAAGCCCTTGGGCGCCTTCGGGCTGGCGAGGCGGAGGAAATGCCGGGCCAGCGGCACGATGTCCGACACGCGCTCCCGCAGCGGCGGCAGGGCGATCGGGATGACGTGCAGGCGGTAGTACAGGTCGGCCCGGAACCCGCCGGCATCGACCAGTTGCAGCAGGTCGCGGTGCGTCGCGGCGACGATCCGCACGTCCACCGACTCCGGCCGGCCGCCGACCGGGGTGACGACGCGCTCCTGCAGCACGCGCAGGATCTTGGCCTGCATGGCGGGGTTCATGTCGCCGATCTCGTCCAGCAGCAGGGTGCCGCCCCGCGCCTCGCGGAACCGTCCGGCCTGGGCCTTGACCGCCCCGGTGAACGCGCCGGGCGCATGCCCGAACAGCTCGCTTTCCAGAAGCTCCGCCGGGATCGCGGCGCAGTTCACGCTGACGAACGGCCCCGCCGCGCGGGGGCCGTGGTCGTGCAGGGCACGGGCCACCAACTCCTTGCCGGTGCCGGTCTCGCCCGTCACCAGCACGGTCGCGTCGGAAGCGGCGGCCATGCCGATCACCTTCTGCACCGCCCGGATCGCCGGGCTGGACCCGACCAAGGGTCCGTCCATCGGCTCGGCGGCGGCGGCGGCGGCGGGGGCGGCCGTGGCGGCCAGGGC
>CAXUIQ010000698.1:0-2049 GCA_964250815.1 uncultured Acetobacteraceae bacterium | reverse complement strand
CGATTGCTGGTGGAACGTGCGGCCGGGCTGCCAGGCGACGCGGGCCGCCCTGCGCTGCTTGGCGGACGACGGGCGGCTGCCGTCCGACACGGCGACCACGCTGATCCGGGCGGACCGGCTGTGGCGCACGGTGCAGAGCACCGTCCGCATCACCGTGGGCCGCAACGCGCAGGCCTTGCCGCCCGCGGCGGAGGAACTGCTGCGTCGCGCGGTGGGGCAGCAGCTCGGCACGCCGGACCTCCCGCTGCCGCAGCTCCGCGACGCGCTGGACGCGGCGGCGCGGGACGTGCGAACAGCGTTCGTCACCCTGGTTGGAGTCCCCGAATGAGCCTCGCCCCCGGCGATGCCGCGCCTCCCTTCGAGATGCCGGCCAGCGGCGGCCGCACCGTCAGCCTCGCCGGTCAGGCGGGGCGCCCCTTCGTGCTGTATTTCTACCCCAAGGCCGACACGCCCGGCTGCACCAAGGAGGCGCAGGCGTTCCAGGAAGCCCTGCCCGAACTCGGCGGCATCGGGGTGGAGGTGATCGGCGTGTCCAAGGATGCGATGAAGCCGATCGAACGCTTCGCCGAGAAACATGCCCTGACCTTCCCGCTCGCGTCCGACCCGGGCGGCGTGGTGGAGGCCTACGGCGCGTGGGTGGAGAAGTCGATGTACGGCAAGACGTACATGGGCATCGACCGCAGCACGGTGCTGGTGGACGCCGCGGGCCGGGTGGCCCGCATCTGGCGCAAGGTCAAGGTGCCGGGCCACGCCGCCGAGGTCATGGCGGCGGCGAAGGCGCTCGGCTCCTGATCAGAACAGGCCGAACGCCTGGTAGGCCGCAAGCCCGGCAAGCGGGATCACCATGATCGCGGCTCCGCGGGAGGTGTTCCAAAGCGCCGTGGCCAGCAGCAGGGCGCCAGCCCCCAGCAGTTCGGCGCCGACCATGCCGACCTCGCGGTCTTGAGTGCCCATCGCCAGCACGGGCAGCAACGCCGCGCCGGCCCACAGCGCGTCGAGCAGGTGGCGCTGCCACGCGGCGCGCAAGCGGTGGCGCGCCAGGCCCAGCAGCGCGAACAGCAGGACGGAAGCGACGGTCAGCGCATCGGCCGACGTGCCCTCCGGCAGCAGGTCCTCCATCGACCAGCCCAGGGCCTGCGCAACGCCCCAGCCCGCCAGCCCGCCGAGCGCATAGACCAGCGCGGCGAAGCCCGGCCCGGCGCCGAACCGGGTCTGCGCCAAGCCGTGCAGCTCCGCCAAGCCCGCCGCCAGCAGCCCGAGCAGCAGCACCAGCCCGGCCGGGTGCAGGCCGAACGACACGTCGAACTCGCCGCGCACCACCCGGAGCGGATCGACATGGGTGCCGAAGCGGTACCAGATCCACTCGAACGCCACGGCGGCCAGGGCGGCGGCAAAGGCCAGGCCGACCAGCGGCACCGGCCCGCGGTCCCGCCCCGCCGGCAGCACGCGCCAGATCATCGCCCAGGCGAACACGCCGGCCGCCACCGTGGCCTGCGACACGTCGGCCTTGGATTGCAGGAAGAAGTGGACCAACGCCAGCGCCGCGAAGCCGTAGGCGAGCCTGTGCAGCCGCTTCCAGTTCCTGCCCAGCCGCTTCACCCAGCCGTCGGTCGATGTCACGGCCAGCGCCAGGAGGCCCAGCAGCGTCACGAAGCCGATGGTGAGGTAGGTGCGGACCAGGATCTCGGTCGCGATCACCGGCAGCTTCCAGCTTTGGTCGGCGGCGTAGAGCAGGAGGTGCGTGGCGGCATAGCACGCCGCGGCGACGCCGATCATCCGCCGCACGACCACGAGGCCCGGGTTGCCCAGCAGCGCCTTGGCCGGCGAGACCACCAGCGACGCCATGAAGATCCAGGCCGCCCAATACCCGGTCGAGTGGATCGCGGCATGGAGCGGCCGGGCGCCCAGCATGTCCAGCGGCCAGCGCGCCAGGAGCCACGCCCCCGGCAGCAGCAGCAGCGTGAACACGGTCGCGCGCAGCGGGTGCAGCCTTCCGCGGCGGTCCGTCCAGGGCGCCCACTCGGCGACCGGATGCAGGGACGACCGGGC
>CAXUIQ010000697.1:0-2050 GCA_964250815.1 uncultured Acetobacteraceae bacterium | reverse complement strand
TGGCTCGACCCGCGGCGCTACAACGGCGCGGTCATGCTGGGGCTGAACGGCGTCGTGGTGAAGTCGCATGGCGCCGCCGACGCGGAAGGGTTCGCGCATGCGATCGACGTGGCCATGGACATGGTCGTGCACCGCTTCAATGAGCAGATCCGTGACGGCCTCGCGCGCATCGAGGCGATGAAGCCGGACAAGGGCGGCCCGCAACTCCTGGCAGCCGTGTAAACGCGATGGCGTCGCGCAGCGTGATCGCAGGGGTAGGCGGCTACCTGCCGAAGCGGATCGTCTCCAACGACGAGTTGGCGCGCACCCTCGACACCACCGACGAGTGGATTCAGGAACGCACCGGCATCAAGCAGCGCCACATCGCCGGGCCGGTCGAGACCTGCGCGTTCATGGGCGCGCGGGCGGCGGCGGCGGCGCTGGCCCATGCCGGCTGCGGGACGGAGGACGTAGATGCGGTGATCCTGGCCACCGCGACGCCGGACCAGGCGTTCCCCGCCTCGGCACTCCGGGTGCAGGCGGAACTGGGCATCACCCGCGGGTTCGGCTTCGACATGTCGGCGGCGTGCAGCGGGTTCATCTACGCGCTCGCGATGGCTGATGCCGTCGTCCGCGCCGGGCAGGCGGCGGGCGTGCTGGTGATCGGCAGCGAGGTTTATTCCCGGATTATGAACTGGGCGGACCGCGGCACCTGCGTGCTGTTCGGCGACGGCGCCGGGGCGGTGTTCGTGCGGCCCGGCACGGAGCGGGACGGGGCGCGCGGCATCCTGTCCACCCATCTGCACGCCCAGGGGACGCTGGGCGACCTGCTTTATGTCGATGGTTCGGTCGGGCGTCCGGATCGGTCGGGCCACCTGGTGATGAACGGGCGCGAGGTGTTCCGCCACGCGGTCGCGAAGCTCGCCGCCGTGGTGGACGAAGCGCTAGCGGCGCACAGCCTGGGTCACGCGGACATCGACTGGCTGGTGCCGCACCAAGCCAACCGGCGCATCATCGACGCGATGGGCCGCAAGCTCGACTTGCCGTCCGAGCAGGTGGTGGTCACGGTGGACCGCCACGCCAACACCTCGGCCGCCTCGGTGCCCCTGGCGCTGGCGGAAGCCTGCGGCGACGGGCGGATCAAGCGGGGCGACCTGGTGGTGATGGAAGCCCTCGGCGGCGGCATGACCTGGGGGTCCGCCCTCGTCCGCTTTTGAGGCGTGGAGGCAACAGCCTCGACAAAAATTGTTTAAGGTCAGGGTGTTCGCTTGACGGTTGTGCAGCCGATGCATAGCCTGGCGCAATGAACACGGTGACGCGGGCGCAGTTGGCCGAAACGATCTATGCGCAGGTCGGGCTGTCGCGCAACGACTCGGCCGACCTGCTCGAAACGGTGCTGGAACGGATGTCGCGGGCGCTGGAAGCCGGGGACTCCGTGAAGATCAGCGGGTTCGGGACGTTCTCCGTCCGGCAGAAGGGCCGTCGGATCGGCCGCAACCCGAAAACCGGGGTCGAGGTGCCGATCCTGCCGCGCCGCGTGCTGACCTTCCGGCCCAGCCAGGTGCTGAAGGCGCACGTGAACGGCGCGGCCATCCCGGCGGGCGACGACGTATGAGCGGCTCCGACGACCTGCCGCCGGAAGAGGCCGGGCCGGACGAAGGCTCGCTCGCGGTCCCAGGCGACATGGGCACGGACGACAGCCGCCCGCGGGCCAAGAAGGCGCCCAACGCATTCCGCACGATCAGCGAAGTGGCGGACGAGCTTCACATCCCGCAGCACGTGCTGCGGTTCTGGGAAACCAAGTTCCCGCAGATCAAGCCGCTGAAGCGCGGCGGCGGGCGGCGCTACTACCGCCCGGACGACATCCAACTGCTGCGGCGCATCTCCGATCTGCTGTATATCCAGGGCTATACGATCAAGGGCGTGCAGCGCTTGCTGCGAGAAGGTGGGGGCCAATTGTCAGAGAACATTCCGCCGGCGACCGCTGCCGAGCGTGCTGCCGCCGAGGCCGAACGGGCCGGCGTCGCCGCGCCGGCGGCGCCCCAGCCTGCGCCCGGCGCCAACACGGACG
>CAXUIQ010000696.1:0-2059 GCA_964250815.1 uncultured Acetobacteraceae bacterium | reverse complement strand
TGGTCGGGGCGAGAGGATTCGAACCTCCGGCCTCTTGCTCCCGAAGCAAGCGTACTACCAGGCTGTACTACGCCCCGACTGGGTGGCGCATATAGAACGGCCCGTGCCGCGGGGCAAGGCGCGAAACGCGCCCGCCGAGCAAGGCGCTAAACGCGCCCCGGCTGCCCGGCGCCGGGCGAGGGGAGGGCGGCCAAGCGGGCCAGCACGGCGTCCACGTCCGGCAGCACCTCATAGAGTTGCAGGCACTCCGGCCCGGCGAACCCCTGGTCCACCGCCGCCTCGATGCTGGCCAGGTACGGCTGCGCCCAGCCGGCCACGTCGCAGATCAGGATGGGCTTGTCGTGCAGCGCCAACTGCCGCCAAGTGGTGATCTCGATGGTCTCGTCGAAGGTGCCGAGGCCGCCGGGCATGGTGACAAAGGCGTCGGCGGCGTCGAACATGCGGCGCTTGCGGTCGTGCATGGTCTGCGTCACCACCATGTCGCCCACGCCGGCATGGGCCACCTCCCGCCGTTGCAAGAACTCGGGGATGATGCCCAGCACCGCGCCGCCCGCGCCGATGGCCGCGTCCGCGACGACGCCCATCAGCCCGACGCCGCCGCCGCCCTACACCAGCCGGAGGCCCGCCGCCGCCAGCCCGGCTCCCAGCGCCGCCGCCGCTTCCGCGTAAACCGGATCGTGCCCGGCGCGGGAGCCGCAGAACACGGCGACGGAACGGATGGGCTGTGGCGGCATAGCGGGTCCTAAAGGGTTCGGGCGGCCAAGCGCCGAATGTGGATGGCGCGGCCGGCGATGTGGTGCGAGGCTCCCACCATAACTGAAACCGGAGGCGTTGGATGCGGAAGATGTTGATCGGGTTGGCGGCGGCGGGCCTGGGCGGCACGGCGGCGGCGCAGACGCTGCCGTCCGGGCCGAGCGTGCCGTTCCCGGCGGAGACGCTGATCGCAGCACGGCAGGCGGGCTTCGACCTGCAAGCGGGCGTGGCCGGCAGCATGAAGACGGTGATCGACGGCGGCGGCGACGTGAAGGGCCTGGTGGACGGCGCCAAGGGCCTGTCGTCCTGGGGCCACACCATCCCGACCGTGTTCCCGGACGGCACGCAAAGCGGGCACAACACCAAGGCCCGCCCGGAGGTCTGGTCCGACCGCGCCGGGTTCGAGAAGGCGGCGCAGAACTTCTGGACGCAGGCCGACAAGCTCGCGACGCTGGCGGACGCCAACGACAAGCAGGGCTTCGCCGAGCAGTACACCGTGACCACGCAGGCCTGCGGCGCCTGCCACCGTTCCTACCGCGTGCGGACGAACTGACCCGGCTTAGGCGAAGCGCACCAGCGCCCACACCGCCCCGGCCGCCACGGCGAGGATGCCGGCGGCGAGCAACGGGCTGGCGAAGCGGGGCTGGCGGAGGTTGGCGGGCAGGCGCTTCTTGCCCGTCACCATCGCCCGCACCAGGTCGTGCCGCGGCACCACGGCATAGGCGATGATCGCCAGGATGTGCAGCACGACCAGCGCCAGCAGCACGTAGAACGACGTGGCGTGGACGCCGGACAGCCAGTCACTGGTGCCCTTGCTGACCCGGTGCGCCAGCGGCCCCTTGGCGTCGATGTCGTTGTTGCTGAACAGCCCGGTGCCCACCTGCACGAACAGCGCCGCGAGCATCGCAAGCACCATCCATCCTCCGGCGGCGTTGTGGCCGATCTCCGTGTCCGGCTCGCGCTTGCCGAAGGCGGCCAGGTGGGCGAGGCCTGCGGCCGGGCTGCGCAGGAAGTTGCGGAAGCGCGAGGTCTCGCTGCCGACGAAGCCCCAGGCGACCCGGAACACCAGCAAGGTCAGCACGGTGTAGCCCGACAGGAAGTGGAGCTGGTTCCACTCGCGCATTGCGCATACGTAGCTGAACGTCATCAGCACGACGATCGCCCAATGGAACAGCCGGGTGGGCGCGTCCCAGACCCGCATCAGCAGCCGGGGAATGCGCGGCTGCGGCGGGCCGGTCGGGCGGCGGAGGGTCGGGGATCGGGACGGTCGGGCCATGCCGCATACTGCCGCCGCATCGCGTAACGA
>CAXUIQ010000695.1:0-2064 GCA_964250815.1 uncultured Acetobacteraceae bacterium | reverse complement strand
AGGCCGAGGAGAAACTCGGTGTTGCGTCCGCCTCGGCCGGCGGGTCCGGCGCCGCGGCGGCATGCGGGCCTTCTGCGCCGGGCAGGGCATCGCCAGCCAGGCCCGGCGCACGCGCCGCGTCCGACGCATGGCCGTTGTGCGGTGGCGGTCCCAAGACTTCGAGCGTCGCCGCGCCGGCGCAAATCAAGCCGATGATGCCAAGCCAGAACCGGCCCAAGCTTCGAAGTGCAGGAGACTGGCTTGCCGCGCCACGGTCGGCGTAAAACTCCAGGTCCCTGCTTAGTTGTTCGCCGATAGATTTCGCCTCATCGACTTGCGTCTGGGTGTTCGGAAACAGCATCTCTTGAGTACGAAGATCTACTTTCATCCTGTTCAGGACCTTAAAGTTGGTGATAGCTTCCTGATTTGCTCATCTTCTGGGTTATTTGGAGGTATTATTACAAAAGACGCGCTTCACAAGCTGCGTAATCGTTGGGGAAACGATTCGGATTGCCGCACTGTACAGGTATAGTCACGCCGTTTGCCGGGCCAAGAGGCTTGCAATGGGCGAGATCAGGCAGCCAAGCCCATTTGATCAGACGAAGGTGGGCGCCGCGGCCATGCAGGGCGCGGAGGCTCGCTGCCGCGGGCTGTGGCGACCGGTCCCAACCCGTTGCCTTTGCCGGCCTGCCGCGGGTGGCAAGAACGGGGACAGGCTTGGATCAGCCAGTTGGAGCGGCGGACCTGCTGGGCTGCAAGGCCGTGACCGCCGGTTGTCCTCCGGCGGTGGTCAAGCGTCCAAGGCGCCCCCGATCGGGTCGAGGCGGTAGCCGCCGCCCTCCGTGACCAGCAAGCGCGCGTTGCTGGGGTCCGGCTCGATCTTCTGCCGCAGGCGGTAGATGTGCGTCTCCAGCGTGTGGGTGGTGACGGCGGCGTTGTATCCCCAGACCTCGTTCAGCAGGACCTGCCGCGCCACCGGCCGCGTTCCTGCACGGTAGAGGAACTTGAGGATGGCGGCTTCCTTCTCCGTCAGGCGGATGCGGCGGTTCTTCACCGGCTCGTGCAGCAGCTTGGCGCTGGGACGGAAGGTGTAGGGGCCGATGGTGAACACGGCGTCCTCGGAGTTCTCGAAGATTCGCAGCTGCGCGCGCAGCCGGGCCAGCAGCTCGGCCAGGCGGAACGGCTTGGCGATGTAGTCGTTGGCGCCGGCGTCCAGCCCGCGGACCACGTCCGCCTCGTCGTCCGATCCGGTCAGCATGATGATGGGCATGCGCAGCCCCTGCCGGCGCAGCAGCGCGCACAGGTCGCGCCCGTCCCCGTCGGGCAGGCCCACGTCGAGGATGATGGCGTCGAACCGGGAGTCCTTGCCGGTCAGCAGCGCCTCCGCCTCCGAGACCGTCGTGGCTTCGGCAACTGCGAACTCCCCGTCAACCTGGAGCTGCTCAAGAAGGGCGTCGCGCAGGGTCGCATCGTCATCGACGACAAGAATCGGACGTTCAGCCGTCATTCGGCATCTTCCCTTCGTAAAACCAAAGGCACGCCAGCCTTGGCGTCCATTGTCACTCTGTTCGGCAAACCAACAAAAACGAGGCGATGCCCACGAAATTGATCTGACGCAGGACCCAACGCACGTCGGACCCTGTAAAATGATACCATGACGCCTTAGAATACACACATCGTTGTGAGGCGGTTGGCTGCAGCGCCCAAGCGGACGCCATATCCCTTGTCGGACGCCAATCATGAGATGGAGACGACGTGGCCCAGCCGCGAGGATCACAGGCGGACCAGTCGGCCGCGCTTCTTCTGCCCAACCCCGAGCTGTTGCACGTCCGGTCCGTGCACCGGGCGGTGGCCGACCTGCGCCGCGGCACGCCCGTGCGCAGCGCGATGGGGGGACCCGGCTCGACCGGACGGCGCAGCAGCGCCGCGGCGCGCACCGGCGACAGCAGGAGCACGGGCGGCCCCGCCGCCAGCGCCGCCAGCTCCGCCAATCCGGCCGAGCCGCCCGTGTCGGCGGCCACCCCGGCGGCGTCGCGGTTGCCCAGCAGCCGCACCGGCGTGCCCGGGCGGAGGTGGGCCACCGCC
>CAXUIQ010000694.1:0-2077 GCA_964250815.1 uncultured Acetobacteraceae bacterium | reverse complement strand
GAGGCCAAGCGCCAGGTGTTCGGCCGCGTCGGCATCGACAGCATCGCCGGGCCGTCCGAGGTCGTCATCCTCGCCGACGCCGACAACGACCCGCGGCACGTCGCCGTGGACCTCCTGGCGCAGGCCGAGCATGACGAGGCCGCGCAGAGCATCCTGATCACCACGGACGCCGGCTTTGCCGACGCCGTCGTGCGGGCCGTGGAAGCGGAACTGCCCAGCCTGCCGCGCCATGCCATCGCCGGCGCAAGCTGGCGGGACCACGGCGCTGCCATCGTGGCCCGCGACTGGCAGGAAGCGGCGGCGCTCGCCAACGATGTCGCGCCTGAGCACCTGCAAGTCATGGTGGCCGACCCGGCGGCGCTGTTCGATCAGGTCCGCCATGCCGGGGCGGCGTTCCTGGGCCGTAATTGCCCGGAGGCCGTCGGCGACTACGTGGCCGGCCCCAACCATGTCCTGCCGACCGGCCGGACTTCGCGCTTTGCCTCGGGCTTGTCGGTGTTCGACTTCCTGAAGCGCACCACATGGGTTTCGGCAGACCGCGCCGCGCTGGGCGAAGTCGGCCCGGCCGCGGTGGCGTTGGCGGAGGCCGAAGGGTTGCAGGCGCATGCCCGCAGCATTGCGTTGCGCCTTGGCCAAAGCCCGACGCCTTGACCGGCAGGGTGGGCGTGAGCACATTCCGCCTCGAAATCAAATTCAAGTCTTGTTTTTGCAAGTCCAAGGAAACTGATGTCCAAAGAAGACATGATCGAGTTCAGCGGCACGGTGCTGGAGCTGCTGCCCAATGCCATGTTCCGCGTGAAGCTGGACAACGAGCACAGCATCCTGGCGCACACGTCGGGCAAGATGCGCAAGAACCGCATCCGCGTGCTGGCGGGCGACCGGGTGAACGTCGAGATGACGCCTTACGACCTGTCCAAGGGCCGGATCACATTCCGTTTCAAGTAGGGCCGTTTCAAGCAGGGCCGTTTCAAGCAGGGCCGTTTCAAGCAGGGCCGTTTCAAGCAGGGCCGTTTCAAGCAGGCCGCCTCCGACCGGCCTCGCACCGCTGACCGAGCCGGCGGTGGCGCATCCAGGGCCGGCGCCCCTTGTCCTCGCCTCCGCCAGCCCGCGCCGGCTTGCACTTCTGGCGCAGATCGGCGTTGTCCCGGACCGTGTCGCTGCGCCGGACATTGACGAAACGCCGCGCCGAGACGAGGCCCCACGTTTTTACGCACAGCGTATGGCGCTCGGGAAGGCGGCGCGGATGGCGGAACCCGGCGCTTTCGTCCTGGCGGCCGACACCGTCGTGGCGCTCGGCAACCGCATCATGCCCAAGGCGGCGGACGAGGAAGACGTGCGCGCCTGCATGGCCCTGCTGTCCGGCCGGCGCCACCACGTGCTGACGGCGCTGGTCCTGGTCGGGCCGGACGGGCGGATCGGCCGGCGCCTGTCCGACAGCGTCGTCGCGTTCTCCCGCCTGGCCCCCGCGCAGCTCGACGCCTACGCTGCGTGCGGCGAGGGGGTGGGCAAAGCCGGCGGCTACGCCATCCAGGGCCGCGCGGCCGGGTTCGCGCGCTTCCTGTCCGGCAGCTACAGCGGCGTGGTCGGCCTGCCGCTGTTCGAGACGGCGCAACTGCTGCGCGGGCGCGGCTACCCCGTGCCGTGAGCGCGCGCATCCTGGTCGCGTGCAGCCCGGGCGAGCTGCGGGTGGCAGTGGTGCAGGACGGCGGGTTGATCGACTATGCGCTGTGGCGGCCCGGCCGCCCGGACGGGATGGGCGACCTGTACCGCGGCCGCGTCATCGCCCGCGTGCCCGCGATGGCTGGAGCCTTCGTGGCGCTTCCGGACGCCGAGGGCTTCCTGCCGGACAGCGAGGGCGCGGACGCGGTGTCGGACGGCATGGCGCTGGCCGTGCGGGTCACCCGGTCGGCCCAGGGCGGCAAGGGTCCGCGCCTCAGCGCCCGCGTCGCCGATGCCGAGCGGGCGCTGGCCGGTGCCGGGGCGCCGGCGCTGCTGGCCCGCGGCCCCGGCGCGGTGGCACGGCTGGCCGCGCTGCATCCCCAAACGCCCCTACGGATCGACGCTGCCGGCGTGGCCG
>CAXUIQ010000693.1:0-2089 GCA_964250815.1 uncultured Acetobacteraceae bacterium | reverse complement strand
TCCGGGTCGTGTCGGACGACGCCGAGGCGCCGGGCTGCGTCACGGTCGAGAACGCAGCAGGCCAGCGCTTCCCGGTTTCGGCTTTGCTGATCGACGCGATCGCCGTGCCGGCCGAGCAGCAGGCCGGAGCCTTGCCCAACAGCCCGAAGATGCACCAGTGAGGGTGCGCCGGTTCCTGGACGTGTCGAGCGGCCACCTTTCGGCCGAAACATGGGCATGGTTGGACGGGATCACTGCTGATGACGTCGTCCGCGGCCCCGCCAACCGCAGCGCCGAGATCCTGGGCGGGCGCACCCGCCACGGCTGGCTGGTCTACGCCCTTGAGGACCCGGCCGCGCCGATCCCAGCCGACCTGGCCGCCGTGCTGCGCCGCGCCCGGCAGCAGGATTGCGAGTACGTCCTGCTGGACGTGGATGCGGCGCCGATGGCGGGCCTGCCGATCCTGCACCCTGGCTTTCCCGGGGCCTCTGTCCCGGACTGACCGCCACGCCGGCTCGGCCGGCGTCCCTGTTCCACCCTCGCCCACGCTGCATCCCGCCAGCCTGGCCAGGACGGCGAGCCTGCACGCACATACCCAAGGAGACCACCATGAACGACACCACGCCTGATTTTGCGGCCTACGAGGCCCGCGCCGCCGCGGGCCGTGCGCTCGCGGCCCAGATCGCCCCGGCCAACCGGACCGCCCTGTTCGACGCGCTCGCCGCGGCGGCTATCGCCAGCGTCGTCGTCACCTTCGACGGCTCCGGCGATAGCGGCCAGGTCGAGGACGTCAGCGCTTTCGGCTCTGATGGCGTGGTCGCGCAATTGCCGGAGACGCCCATCCCGTTCGCCCATGCTGCCTTCGATGGGTCGGGCGTCGAGCGCCACACGCTGCCGGCGCGCCAGGTGATCGAGAACATGGCCTACGACTTCCTCGAACAAACCCATGGCGGCTGGGAGATCGACGACGGCGCCTATGGCGAATTCACCTTCACCATAGCGAGGCGTTCGATCCAATTGGAGTTCAACGAGCGCTACGTGGAGACCACCTACCACCAGCACGAGCTCTGAGGAGCCAGTGCCATGGCCCATGCCTACCACCATGCCCTGTCCTCCGCCCGCCGCTGGGGCGGCACGGCCGAGGATTACCTCAGGGTCCATGCCTTCCTCGACGGCAGCAAGGAACTGATCGCCGACTTCCGGCACCGGGCCTTGCGCCACCACGCCGAAGGGGCGTTCATGGCCGAGCGGCTGTTCGGCGTCACGCTGACGCTGTCCACCGGACGTCTGGTGCCGGTGTGCGCGGTCGCCGAGCTGCACATTCTCGAAGACCTTGGACGCATCCCGTCCTTCGCCGACTGGGTACGCTGCATCCGGCCTGAACCCTGGATGGGGCGGACCGGCCACATTGAGCGCCTCGACGAGATGCTGGCAGACGGTCCGCCCGCCCCGTAGCCGGCCCGCCGCAAACCGACACCGACGCGGTTGAAGCCGGCACCGGCGCCTGCCTGGCCGCCGCCTTCATCACCAACCCATCGCACTCCGCCAGCCCAGCCGGGGTTGGCGGAGGCGCACCTGCGCGAGGACCAGCATGAGCGCCATCACCGACGCCACCCGCTGGACGACCCTGCCGAATGGCAGCGACGGCCTGCACGTCATCGACATCATCGTGGACCGGCCCGAGGGCGGCCACGTCGCCAGCGTGACGGGCTTCCGAGCCTATGGCGAGGCCTGCGCCGACACCTGGGCGCACGCCAACCTGATCGCCGCCGCGCCCTTGCTGCTCCACCTGCTGCGCCAGGCCCGCGCCGCCTTGCCGGATGCCTGGTTCGCCACACGGTGCGGGGTGCCGCGCGAGCTGATCGAGGAGATCAACGCCGCCATCGGCGCGGCTACGGCGGTGCCGCCCTTGCCATCGCCTGACCCCACGCCGTCCGCCGTTTCCTGAAAGGACCTCGCCGTGTCTCGGTCCGCCCACCAGCGTGCAGCCCAGCCCTGCCGTGCAGCCCGGCGCCGGCCCACAGAGCTGCACGTCTTCGAGTTCGACGCTTCGGGATGGAACAGCCCCGGCCGTGTTAGTTTTCTCGGCCACAAATGAGGGAGAGAAAAT
>CAXUIQ010000692.1:0-2089 GCA_964250815.1 uncultured Acetobacteraceae bacterium | reverse complement strand
TCCCAGGGCCGCCCCCCGGTCGCTGCCGCCTTCCAGCAGGCGCTCGACGCGGCCCAGGGCGACGCGGTCGCCGTCGAGGACGTCGAGCGCTTCGCCTTCTACGAACGCGCCGCCGGCGCCTATGCCATCGTCGCCACCGGGGAAACACGGCTCTACGGCTGCATCCTGGTCCGCAAGGGGGTGATCCGGCCATGACCCTCCCTGCCCGCACGCTTGGCCGCACCGGCATCGAGCTGACCACCCTCGGCTTCGGAGCCACCAGCCTCGGCAACATGTACCGGGCGCAGACCGAGGAGGGCGCGATGCAGGCGGTCGAGGCCGCCTACCGCGCCGGCATCCGCTATTTCGACACCGCCCCGCTTTACGGCTTCGGCCTGGCCGAGCACCGCATGGGCGCGGCCCGGCGGCGCATCCCGGACGACATCGTGCTGTCCACCAAAACGGGCTGGCGCCTGTTCCGCCGCGGGGCAACCGACGGACCCGGCAGCGCCGCCGACGCCCTGTTCGAGCGCCCGGCCCCGTTCGCGCCGCGCATCGACTACAGCTACGACGGCGCCATGCGCTCCTTCGAGGACAGCATGCAGCGCCTGGGCACCGACCGCGTCGATATCCTGTTCCTGCACGACTGCGACCGCCGCAACCACGGCGACGCCTACCGCGAGCGGTTCGGGGAAGCGATGGCCGGCGCCTACCGCGCCCTGCTGTCGCTGCGCGAGCAAGGGGCCGTGCGGGCCATCGGCGCCGGGCTGAACGAGTGGGAAGCCTGCCAGGACTTCGCGGAAGCCGGGGACTTCGACTGCTTCCTGCTGGCTGGGCGCTACACGCTGCTGGACCAGGCCTCGCTCGACAGCTTCCTGCCGCTGTGCGAGCGGCGCGGCATCGGCATCGTCCTGGGCGGCCCCTACAACTCCGGCATCCTCGCCACCGGCGCCGTCCCCGGCGCGATGTACGACTACGCCCCGGCCTCGCCCGCCATCCTGGAGCGCACCCGGGCCATCGAGGGCATCTGCCGCCGCCACGGCGTGCCGCTGCGCGCGGCGGCGCTGCAATTCCCGCTGTCGCACCCCACGGTCGCAACCGTCATTCCCGGCGCACGCGACGCGGCGGAGGTCGAGGAGAACCTGCGCCTCATGTCGCATCCCATCCCCGACGCGCTTTGGCTGGAACTGCGGCAGGCCGGGCTGATGAGGCGCCAAGGGCCTTGATCATCGACGCGCACGTCCACTATTGGCGCGTGGACCGCGGCGACTACGGTTGGCTGACGCCCGGCCTGCCGATCCACCGCGACTTCCTGCCGGCCGACGCCGCACCCCTGTTCGACGCGGCCGGGATCGACGGCATCGTGCTGGTGCAGGCCGCGGCGACCGAGGCCGAGACGCGCTTCCTGCTGTCCATGGCCGAGACCGACCCGCGGGTGCAGGGCGTGGTCGGCTGGACCGACATGATGGCGCCCGACGCCCCGGACCGCCTGGCGGCCCTGGCGCGCAACCCGCTGCTGCGCGGCGTCCGCCCGATGTGGCAGGACATCGCCGACGACGAGTGGATGCTGCGGCCGGAGCAGGACGCCGCCTACCGCGCCGTGATCGACCTGGGCCTCGCGTTCGACGCCCTGGCGCGGGTCCGCCACCTCGCCCACCTGCCGCGCCTGATCGAGCGCCACCCGGACCTGCCCATCGTCATCGACCACGCCGCCAAGCCCGACATCGCCGCGGGCCGCCATGCGGAGTGGCGGGCGGCCATGGCGGTCCTCGCCGCCGTCCCGCACGTCCGCTGCAAGCTGTCCGGCCTGGTGACGGAGGCCGCGCCCGGCGCACCGCCCGACGCCTTCCGTCCCTATGTGGACACGCTGCTGGAGCTGTTCGGGCCGCAGCGGCTGATGTTCGGCAGCGACTGGCCGGTGCTGACCACCCGGCAGGAGTATTCGACGTGGTGGGACTGGTCCCACCGCCTCACCGCCCCCCTTTCGCCCGCCGAGCGCGACGCGGTGTTCGGGCGGAACGCCGCCGCCTTCTACGGCCTGCACGCGGCGGCGGCGACGCGGCCGGCGTGATCGGCCCCGCCCTGTCCGCCCGCCGGGCCTGCGACGGCT
>CAXUIQ010000691.1:0-2092 GCA_964250815.1 uncultured Acetobacteraceae bacterium | reverse complement strand
CCCGGCCCCGGGGCGCGCGCCCGGCGGTCGATCACCCCGCCGAAGCGCGGGGGGCGCGCCGCGGGGGCTGCCGCGCCCCGCCCGCCAGCGGCGGGGGCGGCGTTGGCGACGGCATCGACGCCGGGGATGGCGGTGGCGAGCAGGCGCATCTCGCCCGCCTTGACGTTGCCCGCGCGCCCGGCGGCCGTCGCCGCGACGGGGACGGACACCTGGAGGTCGGCGGGGCGCAGCAGGTAGCCGGCGCCGGTCCAGGCCGGGTTGGAAACGTCGGCCGTGACGGTGAAGGTCAGCGCGTCCGTGCCGGTGCCGGTCTTGACCAGGGCGCCCACCGGCACCACGGCGGACAAGCCCGCCGTGGTGCGGCTGAAGGTCGCGACGCCCGTGGCCGCGATGCCCGGCAGGCGCGACAGGCCGAAGTCCGCCACCCAGCTGTCGAGGTCCGCGCCGCTGCTGGTGGCCGCCCGGGTGGTGGCCAGCACCTGCGTGATCAGCCATTGCACCCAGAGGCCGATGCTGGCGTTGGCTTCCAGCACGGCGCGCAGGATGCTGCCGACCGACACGTCCACCAGGTCGCTTGCCGCACCGCGGACGGCGGCGGCCTGGGTGCGGACCAGCGCGGTGAAGTCCTGCAACGGAAGCTGCATCTTTTATTTCCCCAGTTGGAGCGAAAGGGTTTGCGCGTCCGCGGTGTCCGCGTCGGCGTAGCGCACCTGGACGGACAGGGTGCCGCCGGGATCGGACTGCACGTCGATCACCGGCTCCGGCACCGGGGCGACGGCGGGTTCGCGCGCCATCTGCTCGCGGATCAGGGCGCGGATGGCGGCGGGATCGGCGGGCTGGCCCACGAAGCGGGCGAGGCCGGCGCCGTAGCCCGGCTGCCAGATGTAGTCGCCGGGGTTGGTGAGCAGGCGGCGCAGCACGCGCTCGGTGCCGAGAGCGGGGCCGGACACGGTTGCGAGGTCGCCGGTGGGGCCGGCGGACAGGTCGCCGGCCCAGGCATGGTGGAGGTCGGACATGGGGGTGCTCCGGTGGTTGGGAAACGCCCGATGCGTTTCGGGCTTGGGATCGGGCGGCAGGGCGCTTATGCTTCGGGCATGGACACCAACCCGCCGCCGCAGACCCCGCCTTGCTTTGCTCGACGCGCTTGAGCAAGGCGACACCGGCGTGGCCGCAGGGCGCGTGGGGCCGTGGCCCCCTTTGCAAGCGGCCATGGAGGCGGTGTTGGCTGCGATGGGACGCGGGGCGGACGATGCCAAGCGAGAGCGGCTCCTTTCCGTCGTGGACGCGATTGCGGAGGGCACTCACGAGGACGCTCCCGCCCCCTGATGCCGTTGGTCACGCTCGGCCGCGAGGCGCGCCTCGACGTCGCTGCTCTTGTCCGCGACTTCGGGCGCAAAAACTGGCCGGAAGCCATCCGCAACCGGTTGGCCGCCGTCAACCAAGCCATGAAGCAGATTGCCGACGATCCCAACGGCGGTCTGCGCTCGCCGCGTCCCTACCCCGCCCTCGCCCAGCCCGGCAGGGCGTGGACGAAGGCTGGGCGCTATTGGTTCGTCCACGGCCTCGGTGAGCCGCCGGTTGTCACCACCGTGTTCCATGACGCCGCAGACATTCCGGGACGCCTACAGCTCGCAATGTAGATCGCGACGGCTAGGCGCCGAACTTCGGATCGATCTCCTTTGGAGCGATGTCCGGGAACATGGCATGCAGCCGGTTCGAGAACTCGATCGCCTCGCCCATCACGGCGCCGACCAAATGAACGTGCGCCTTGTATTCATCATCTGACAGGTTGGCCTTCATGTAATGCGCGATGCTGTTCATGTATGCGAAGACGCCGCTAAGCATCCCGTCAATCCGGATGGCAACGTCACGGTCCATGAACTCGATCCTTCGATCGATTTGCGACCGCCACAGTCGGCCGAAACTATGCCCCGCGCAATCAGCGACGCCGCACTTCACCCCTTCCCGTCCGCCGGGTCCGCCGGCCCCGAAACCCCGCCCTGCGGGTCCGTGTGGTGGTGCCCGTTGTAGGCCTGCCGCAGCCGGTCCAGCGACCCATGCCGGTCGTACACGTCCCCGTCCACGTGCAGGT
>CAXUIQ010000690.1:0-2092 GCA_964250815.1 uncultured Acetobacteraceae bacterium | reverse complement strand
ATCGCGCCGGAGACGACCAGACCAGGCCATTTCCACACAATACGCGACGCTACCGTCCACGTGGAGCAGGGGAGGCAATGCGGCTCAATTGGCTCCTGACCAGGCTCTCCTGACGCACGCCAAGACAGCCTGCTCAAATCGCCTCCAGCCCGCACCACCCCGCGATCAGCAGCGCCAGCACCCGGGTCACGTCGTGCATGGCGTCCAGCCCCACGCTCTCGTCGATGCCATGGATGCTGTCCGCGTCCGGGCCGTAGCAGGTCGCCTGCGTGCCGCCATGCAGCGCATAGAACCGGGCATCGGTCAGCCCGGTCGCGCTGTAATGGCGCAGCGCGGCACCCGTTACCTCCTGGTGCAGCGCCGACACGCCGAGCGACAACGGCTGCTCCGCCGGGAACACGCAGCCGTCGGCCATGAAGCCCCGGAACTCCACCGCGAGCCGGGCGCCGCGCAGCAGGGGGTCGGAGGCCGCGTCCTCGACCAGGCGCAGGATCTCCGCCCGCACATCGTGGCAACTGTGGCCCGGCATGACGCCCACGCGCACGCCGAGCCGGGCGCGGGTGGCGACGCTGCTGTTCCACTCGCCGCCCGCGAGCGTGCCGAAGTTGACGTTGACCGGGTGGTTGTCCCCGGCGAACGCCGGGTGCCGCCGCTCGGCGCGGTTCATCGCGTCCTCGTAGGCGCGGAAGCGCTCCATCAGCACGTAGGCAGCCTCGATGGCGTTCACGCCCGCCTGCATGTCGCGCACGTGGGCCGGGCGGCCGGTGACCGTGACCCAAGCCCAGACCACGCCGACCTCCGCCACATACAGCGCCGGGAAGCCCGGGCCGGGTTCGGGGATCAGGCAGGCATCCGGGCGCGGCAGCGCGTGCATCACCGCGAGCGCGCCGTTGCCGGTGCACTCCTCCTCGATCACCGCGGCCAGTTGCAGCTCCGCCGCCGGCTGCACCCCGGCGCGGCGCAGCGCCTCGCAGGCCATGACGACCGACACGAGGCCCGCCTTCATGTCGCCCGCGCCGCGGCCAAACATCCGCCCGTCCCGGACGCTCGGCTCGAACGGCGGCGTGGTCCACAGGTCGGCTGCGCCCTCCGGCACCACATCGACGTGACCTTGCAGCATCAGGCTGCGCCCCCGCGCGTTTCGCGGCCGGTGCACCGCCGCCACGTTGTCCCGCCCGGCATAGGGGATCAGCGGCGGCGAGAAGCCCGGCGCCGCGGCCAGCGCCTCCGCATCGACCGGCACCCTCCGGGGTGTGAGGCCCAGGCCCGCGAACGCCTCCGCCATGGCGTCGAGGCAGCCGGCCTCCTCGCCCAAGAGGCTGCGATGCCGCACCAGCCGGGCCAGCAGCGCCACCGAGTCGTCCGCCAGGCTATCCACCGCGTCCAGGATGGCGCGGCGG
Source organism: uncultured Acetobacteraceae bacterium (assembly GCA_964250815.1). Lineage (GTDB taxonomy): Bacteria > Pseudomonadota > Alphaproteobacteria > Acetobacterales > Acetobacteraceae > CAHJXG01. Next base: position 692 of record CAXUIQ010000690.1, on the reverse strand, counting down.
GCGCCGGGGTCGATGGGGAGCAGGCCGGCTTCGGGCATGGATAGGTCCCAGCATGGGTGCGAACCCGAATGTAGTCCGCTTGCATCGGCGTATGCTAGACAGGCTCATGCCTCACCGCATGGCGCAGCCCGACCGCCTCACGCCGCCGACGCCGCTCTCGGCGCCGCGGGTCCGCCTGCTGTCCGAGGGCATGGTCAACCGCATCGCCGCCGGCGAGGTGATCGAGCGCCCGGCCGCCGCGGTCAAGGAACTGGTGGAGAACGCGCTGGACGCCGGCGCCGCCCGGATCGCGGTGGCGCTGGCCGGCGGCGGCATCGAGCGCATTGAGGTCGAAGACGACGGCTGCGGCATGGACGCCGCCGACCTGGCGCTCGCGGTGCAGCGGCATTGCACCTCCAAGCTCGCCCCGGACGGCGGGGACCGGGACGCGCTGGTCCGCATCGCGACGCTCGGCTTCCGCGGCGAGGCGCTGCCGAGCATCGGCGCGGCCGGCCGCCTGCACATCGTCTCCCGCCCGCCGGGCGCGCCCCACGCGCACGCGGTCCGGGTCGAGGGCGGGCGCGTGTCCGGACCCGAGCCGGCGGCCGGGCCGCCCGGCCCCCGCGCCGTGGTCGCCGCCCTGTTCTACGCGCCGCCCGCCCGGCGCAAGTTCCTCAAGCACCCGCGCACGGAAGCCCACCACGCCGAGCACG
>CAXUIQ010000689.1:0-2097 GCA_964250815.1 uncultured Acetobacteraceae bacterium | reverse complement strand
CGCAGAGGATGGCGCCGCCGCCTGGCGCCGGCTCGCCCGGCCCGGCATCGACGCCGTGCTGCTGGACCTGCGCATGCCCGGGTTGGACGGGCTGGAGGTGCTGCGCCGCATCCGCGCCCTGCCCGCGCCCCCGCCCGTCGCGGTGCTGACCGCCGTGCCCACTGCGGCCAACACGATCGAGGCCATGCGGCTCGGCGCCGCCGACCACCTGGCCAAGCCGGTCGGCCGGGCGGACTTGGCCGCGCTGCTGTCCACCTTGCTGGCGGCGCCGGACGCGGCGGCGGTGCCTGCGCAGGCCCCCGCGCCGGAAAGCGTGGGCGAGGGCGAGATGGTGGGGGCGAGCACCGCGCTGCGGGCGGTGCAGAAGACCATTGGCCTCTTGGCCGACAGCGACGCCACCGTGCTGATCACCGGGGAAACCGGGACCGGCAAGGAGGTCGTCGCCCGCGCGCTGCACCGGCACGGGCGCCGCGCCGGCGGCCCGTTCGTCGCGGTGAACTGCGCCGCCATTCCGGCGGAGCTGCTGGAAAGCCTGCTGTTCGGCCACGTGCGCGGCGCGTTCACCGGGGCGGTCGCGGACCGCGCCGGGTCGTTCCGGGAGGCCGACCGCGGCACGCTGTTCCTGGACGAGATCGGCGACATGCCAGCAGCGATGCAGGCCAAGCTGCTACGGGTGCTGGGCGACCGCACCGTGACGCCGGTGGGCGGCCGCCCGGTCGCGGTGGATGTCCGCGTGCTCGCCGCCACGCACCGCGACCTCCTGCGCGCCGTACGGCAGGGCACGTTCCGGGAGGACCTGTTCTACAGGCTGGGCGTCGTGCCGCTGCACCTGCCGCCGCTGCGGGAGCGTCTCGCCGACATCGTGCCGCTGGCCGAGCATGTGCTGGCGTTGTCCGCCGGGCCGGGCGGCCACTCCAAGCAACTGTCGCCGGCCGCGGCGGCGCGGCTGATCGCGCATCCCTGGCCCGGCAACGCCCGCGAGCTGCGCAACGCCATGGAGCGCGTGGCCGCCCTGGTGCGCCACCCCGGCGTGTCCGCCGCCGACCTGGATTTCCTGGGGTCCCCGGCGCCGTCCATCCCCAATGCGCCCGACTGGCTGGCCGGCGACCTGCCCACGGCGCTGGCGCGGCTGGAAGCCGAGATGATCCGCCGGGCGCTGGCAGCCAGCGGCGGCAACCGGGCGGAGGCGGCGCGGCGGCTCGGCATCCACCGGCAGCTCCTGCACACCAAGCTGGCCCGGCTGGACCCGTCCGGAAGCCGGACGCTGGCCGTCGGCCCCGCGGACGGGGAAAGCACGCCCAACGAAAAATAACTGAGCCTAATCAGCAATTTGCGTTATGGCACAGCGGATGCAGAGCATCGGGCGTGGGCATACTGCCCCCCACGACGGAGAACATCATGCCATATCCAACCAAGCGCCTTCGCCTCGCCCTCCTCGGCGCGACGCTGATCGCCGGCGCGGCGGGCGCGGCGGCAGTGGCGCAGACCGCGCCAACCTACGACCCCGCGCAGTTGCCGACCACCAAGGGGCGCGTCGCGCAATACAGCCTCACCCCGCGCGGCGACGTGGACGGCTTGCTTTTGGATGACGGGACCGAAATCCACATGCCGCCGCACCTGGGCACGCAGCTCGTCGCCGCCGTCAAGCCCGGCGACCAGGTGACGGTCCACGGCCTGCGCGCCCGGGAGGTCCCGATGGTGCAGGCCATGCAGGTCACCAACGACGCCAGCAACCAGAGCGTGACCGACGTCGGCCCTGGCGGCCCGCGCGGCCCTGGACCCGGCCGCCATGCCGACGCGGCGCGGCAGCCGCTTGAGGATCAGGCTGTCATCAAGGCCCAACTGCACGGCCCCCGCGGCGACCTCAACGGCGTGCTGCTGGCCGACGGCACCATCGCCCGCATGCCGCCGCCGGAGGCGCGGCGGCTGGCGCCGACGCTCGCGGTCGGCCAGACCGTGTTCGTGCGCGGCGAAGGCGTGGCGAGCGGGCTGGGCCGGGTGATCGGCGTGCGCGCCATTGGTCCCAACCCGCAGCAGGTGACGGAGATCGCCGCGCCGCGTCCGCACCGCGACGGCCCGGACGGGGCGGGTCCGGAC
>CAXUIQ010000688.1:0-2102 GCA_964250815.1 uncultured Acetobacteraceae bacterium | reverse complement strand
GCGCGATGCCGATGCTCGTGCCGATGCTGATCTGATGGCCGTCCACCTCGTAGCCGGTCCCGACCACCTCGATGATGCGCGCGGCCAAGCCATCGACCTCGGACGGCTCGCCCGCATTCAGCATGACGATGGCGAACTCGTCGCCGCCCAGGCGGGCAACCGTGTCGCCGTCCCGGACGCACGCCTGCAGGCGCTCCGCGACCTGCCTGAGCAGGCCGTCGCCGATGGGATGGCCGAGCGTGTCGTTCACCGCCTTGAGCCGGTCGAGGTCGAGGCAGAACACCGCGGACTCCGTGCCGCGGTCCAGTTGCGCCAAGGCTTGCTGGACGCGGTCGTGGAACAGGATGCGGTTGGGCAGCCTGGTCAGGGCGTCGTGGTGGGCCAGGAAGGCGATTTGGGAAACGTTGGCCTGGAACACGGCCGGCGACCGCACGATGGTTCCCAGCTCGTCGCCGCGCGCCAGCGCGTCCACGTCCACCCGAGTTCAGCGTCAAGGACGGGCAGGTGCTGGGGCGGACCCTGGGTTTCGTCGGCGACGGCATGGCCGGTGCCGTGACCATGCTGGGACCGTTCCGTGCCGGCCCTGGGCTCCACGGTCCGCGTGGCCGTGTTCGCCCAACGGACGGACAACATCATCGCCAACCCCTACGAGGCCGCGCCGGCCGGCAACGGCATCGTCTCGAACGGCGCCGAGGAGCTGAGCTTCCTCGGCGCGAACGTCGGGCACAGCACCGCCGTTGGCGGCGAGGTCGGCCTGCGCGGCCAGTCGCCCTCCGGCTTCCGCTGGAACGCAAGCTACTCCTGCATCTCGATCTCCGACCACCTTTCGATCAACCAGGACGGCATCTACAGCCCGCAGGACTACCAGCACGGCACGCCGACCCACGTCGTCGTGTTCGGCGCCGGCTACGCCCGCGGCCCTTGGGAATTCGATGCGCAGGGGCGTTGGCAGTCCCGGTTCCGCGACTACCGCACCGACCCGAACCTGGAGACCCTGCAGCCGGTCGAGGTCGGCAACTACGTGGTCCTGAACGCACGCCTGGCCTACAAGGTGACGGACAACCTGACGCTCGCGCTTTCGGCGCTGCAGTTCAACAATTCGCACCTGCTGCAAGCGGCCGCTCCGCCCGTGGAGCGGCGGGTGCTCGTCAATGCAACGGCGCAGTTCTGAGGGGCGCTGCTGGACAGCACGGGTGTGCGGCTGTTCGTCCAGGGCGGGCAGGATGCCGAGGAGCACGGCCGAATGCGGCGGCAGCGGCGCAAGCTTCATCCCGCGGCATCCTGCTTGCGAGCATCCTACTTGCAAGTCGAGGGTGGTAGCTGCGAGGGGCTGGCAACGGCCGATTGCCATCGCGAGTCCACCGTGGCGCCGCACTGGCCTCGTCCAATGTCCGTCCCGGGATGCGGACGGTGCCTGTGCCCGTGCGCCCAGTCCGGTTCCGGGTGCACGATGTGGTGATCGCGGCCCCTTTCCCCTTCCATCGCAACCGGCATCCGAAGGAAGCCGTCCCCCGGCCGGGGCGCCCGTGACCGGCCCGCCCGGCACGATGCCCGACGAGGCTTGGGACGTGGCCTTCGACGCCTACGACCCCGGCGATGAGATGCGCCTTGAGTCGCTGCTCGCCCTTGGCAACGGCGTGCTGCTCGTCCGCGCCGCCGCGGCCTGCACGGCCGCCGACGGGCACTGCTACCCCGGCACCCGTTGCGCCGGCTTTTACGACCTGCGCGACGAAGGGGTGGACGGCCAGAACATCGTCCACGACGAGATCGCCAACCTGCCGGACTGGCTGCCGCTCCTGTTCCGTGCGGACGCCATGCCGCCCGCGTCGCCGCACGAGCGCGCCTGGCGCGAGGCGCTGGAGGGCTTCGCTCCATTAAGCGGAGGTCGCCTGCAAGCCGCGGCTCAGCGGCGCGCGTGCGGCCCTGGAAACGTTGGGCGTGCCGGACGCCGGGCGGCAGGCACCCGTGGTGACGAGCCTGGACGAGGTTGACGTGGCCGGGTTGGACAGTGGGCGGCTCTGACGGCGAAGCCGATGAGTCCCGGACAAGCCTCTAGGCTCATCCCTGTCACCGGCTGCGGCAGGCAGGTTGCGGATGGTGCG
>CAXUIQ010000687.1:0-2109 GCA_964250815.1 uncultured Acetobacteraceae bacterium | reverse complement strand
GCACGTCCTCCCGCGCCAGCGCCGCCAGCGCCTCCGCGGCGGCGACCTTCATCGCATCGTTGATCGTGCTGGCCCGCACGTCGAGCGCGCCCCGGAAGATATAGGGGAAGCCGAGCACGTTGTTGACCTGGTTCGGGTAGTCGCTGCGCCCGGTCGCGATGATCGCGTCGTCCCGCACGGCGCGGGCTTCCTCCGGCGTAATCTCCGGGTCGGGGTTGGCCATGGCGAAGATGATCGGACGCGGCGCCATGCTCCGCACCATCTCCGCCGTGAGCGCGCCGCGCACCGACAGGCCGAAGAACGCGTCGGCCCCTGCCACCGCCTCCGCCAGCGTGCGCGCCTCGGTGGCGACCGCATGGCCCGACTTCCATTGGTTCATGCCCGCAGTGCGGCCCTGATAGACGACCCCTCGCGTGTCGCACAGCGTCACGTGCTCCGGCCGCACGCCCATCGCCTTGAGCAGCTCCACGCAGGCGATGGCGGCGGCGCCCGCGCCGTTCACCACAAGCCGCGTGTCCGACAGGCTGCGCCCGGTCAGGTGGCAGGCGTTGATCAGCCCGGCCGCCGCCACGATGGCCGTGCCGTGCTGGTCGTCGTGGAACACCGGGATGTCCATCAGCTCGCGCAGCCGGCTTTCGATCACGAAGCACTCGGGCGCCTTGATGTCTTCGAGGTTGATGCCGCCGAATCCCGCGCCCAGGAAGCGCACGCAGTTGACGAACTCGTCCACGTCCTCCGTCGAAACCTCAAGGTCGATGCCGTCCAGGTCGGCAAAGCGCTTGAACAGCGCGACCTTGCCCTCCATGACCGGCTTGGAGGCGAGCGCGCCCAGGTTGCCGAGGCCCAGCACCGCCGTGCCGTTGGAGACGACGGCGATCATGTTGCCCTTGGTCGTGTAGTCGTAGGCGAGCGCCGCGTCGCGCCGGATGTGCAGGCACGGCTCGGCGACGCCGGGCGAATAGGCGAGGCTGAGGTCCCGCGCCGTCACCAGCGGCTTGCTGATCCGCGTTTCCAGCTTGCCGGGCCGGCCGGCCGCGTGCAGCGCCAGCGCCTCCTCCGCCGAAACGCGGCCTGCGCGCGGTTCCATGATGCCGTCAGCCATGATGGGTCAAACTCCTCAAGCATACTGGGCTTTGCCCGGTCGGATCGATCTGCATACGCCAGCGGTGCCGGGCGCGTAACCCAGCCGCTTCGCAGGTGCGGCATGGCTTGTTAGGATGCCGCCATGGAGCTGCCCAGCGCCGCCGGCGCGTCCCCGGCCATGGCCCAATGGTTCGCGCTCAAGGCCGACAACCCCGACGCCCTGCTGTTCCTCCGCATGGGCGACTTCTACGAGCTGTTCTTCGCCGACGCGGAAGCCGCCGCAAGCGCCCTTGACATCGCCCTGACCCGGCGCGGCGAGCACAACGGCGAGCCGATCCCGATGTGCGGCGTCCCGGTCCATGCCGCGGAGGCCTACCTGTCCCGCCTGATCCGCCGCGGTTTCCGCGTCGCGGTGGCGGAGCAGATGGAGCCGGCGAAGGGCCGCACCGGCAAGGGGCCGCTGCGCCGCGCCGTGGTGCGCCTGGTCACGCCGGGCACGCTGACGGAAGACAGCTTGCTGGAAGCGCACCGGCCGAACCTGCTGCTGGCGCTGGCCCGGGTCGGCACAAGGCTGGGAGCAGCGTGGCTGGACATCTCGACCGAGCTGTTCGAGACCGCGGCCCCGCCCGCCGCCGAACTGGCCCCGCTGCTGGGCCGCTTGGAGCCGGCGGAAATCCTGGCGGCGGATGACATTCCTTTGGACGACTGGTCCGGTCGCCGCGGCCCGGTCGCCGTCGCCTTGGCGCCCGCCGCCGCCCGGCGCTGCGTGGCGGAAGCGTTCGGCGCCGCCAGCCTCGACGCCTTCGGCACGTTCACCGAGGCGGAAGCGGTCGCCGCCGCCCTGGCGCTCGACTACGTGCGGACGACGCAGGCCGGCTCGATGCCGCGGCTGTCCCGGCCGCAGCCGGCGGTGCTGGCCGGGCAGATGATGCTGGACGCCGCGACCCGCGCCAGCCTGGAGATCACCCGCGCCCGCGACGGCACGGCCGCGCATACCTTGCTGGCTGCGGTCGGCCGCACCCTGAC
>CAXUIQ010000686.1:0-2114 GCA_964250815.1 uncultured Acetobacteraceae bacterium | reverse complement strand
TCGGCATGTCGCCGTTCCGCTGCCCGAGCCTGTTCACCATCCTGTCGTTCATGGAATACGAGTTCGGCGTGTACCACCCGCGCGGCGGCACGGGGGCGGTGATGGCCGCGATGGCGCGGGTCGCCCGCGACCTGGGTGTCAAGATCCAGCTCGGCGAACCGGTCGAGGAGGTGCTGTTCGAGGGCCGGCGCGCGGTGGGCGTGCGCACGCGGGGCGAAGCACGGCGATTCGACGCGCTGGTCATCAACTCGGACTTCGCGCAGACCATGACCAGGCTGGTGCCGGACGCCATCCGCCGCCGCTGGTCCGACCGCAAGATCGCGTCCAAGAAGTTCTCTTGCAGCACGTTCATGATGTATTTGGGCATTGAGGGCGACCTGCCGGGCCTGTCGCACCACACGATCTACCTGGCCGACGACTACCGCCGCAACATCGCCGAGATCGAGGCGGGCCAGGCGCCGGAGCGCCCCAGCTTCTACGTGCAGAACGCCTGCGTCACCGACCCGGCCCTGGCGCCGCCGGGGCACTCGACGCTGTATGTGCTGGTGCCCGTGGGCCACCGGATCGGCGACGGCGTGGACTGGGCGGCGGAAACGGCGCGCTACCGGGCGCTGGCCTTGAAACGTCTGGAGCGCATCGGCATCCCCGACATCGAGCGCCGCATCCGCTTCGAGAAGATCCTGACGCCGCAGGGCTGGGAGCACGATTTGCAGATCTACCGCGGCGCCACCTTCAACCTGGCGCACAACCTCGGCCAGATGCTGCACTTCCGCCCGCGCAACCGGTTCGAGGACCTCGATGGCGTGTACCTGGTCGGCGGCGGCACGCACCCCGGCTCGGGCCTGCCGGTCATCTTCGAGAGCGCCCGCATCACCGCGCGCCTGATGGCGGAGGACCTGGGCCTTGACGCGCACTGGGAAGCGCCGTCCGCCATGGCGCAGGACCATTACGAACCCGCCATAGCGGAGGCCCTATGAACGCCATCAACCAGCGTCTTGGCACCTTGCCGGTCGGCGTCGTCGGCGCAGGCCTCGGGGGCCTCGCAGCCGCCTGCACGCTGGCGGCGCGCGGGCACAAGGTCATCCTGTTCGACAAGAACCCCTGGCTGGGCGGCAAGGCGGCGCTGCTGGAACAGGACGGGTTCCGCTTCGACATGGGGCCGACGATCCTCACGGTGCCGGACGTGCTGGCGCGGGTGTTCAGCGAGGCCGGGCGCAAGATGTCCGACTACCTGGACCTGCGCCGGCTCGACCCGCAATGGCGCTGCTTTTTCGAGGACGGCTCCGTGCTCGACTTGCAGGAGGACGTGCCGGCGATGGCCCGGACCATCGCCGAATATGCGCCCGGCAGCGAAGCGGGCTTCGCCGACTTCATCGCCATGTCGGCCAAGCTGCACGAGGTGTCGGAGAAGTTCTTCTTCTGGAAGTCGGTCGAGGGCATCGCCGACACGCTCGAATTCAAGGGCATGAACCTCGCGACCCTGCGCGACGTGCTGAGCCTGCGCATGGGCACCTCGGTCGCGAGCCAGATCCGGAAGCGGGTGCCGGACGCCCGGGTGTGCCAGATGCTGGACCACTTCGTGCAGTATGTCGGCAGCTCCCCCTATGCGTCGCCCGCCGTGCTGTGCTCCATCGCGCACATGCAGACGCAGAAGGGCGTGTGGTATCCCATGGGCGGCACCCGTGCCGTGCCGCTGGCGCTGGAACGCCTGGCGGGCGAACTCGGCGTGGACCTGCGGCCCGGCACCGGCGTGGCCGCGGTCCTGTCGGAAAACGGCCGGGTGAGCGGCATCCGCACCGAGGCGGGCGAAACGGTGCCGCTGTCCGCCGTGGTCAGCAACATGGACAGCGTGCGCACCTACCGCGAGCTGGTGGGCGGCAAGCCGCAGGCGAGCTTCGCCCGGCGCTGGAAGCGTGACCCGGCGTGCTCCGGCGTCGTGCTCTACCTCGGTCTCGACCGGCGCTACGGCCACCTGGCGCACCACGACTTCGTGTTCTCCCGCGATCCCGAGGAGGAGTTCGACTGGATCTACAACAAGGGCGAGCCGGCGCCGGACCCTACCTGCTACGTCGCGGCGCCGTCCGGCACGGAGCCGGGCGTGGCGCCGCCGGGCG
>CAXUIQ010000685.1:0-2117 GCA_964250815.1 uncultured Acetobacteraceae bacterium | reverse complement strand
GGGGCGCGCATCATGCTGCTGGGCGACGGCGACGTGGCCGGGGTGATCGCGGCGGGGCTGCCGGATGGCGGCGTCGATATCTACATGGGCGCCGGCGGCGCGCCGGAAGGCGTGCTGGCGGCTGCGGCGCTGCGCTGCACCGGCGGGCAGATGCAGGGGCGGCTCATGTTCGAGGACGAGGCGCAGGCCGAGCGCGCCCGCGGCATGGGCGTGACCGACCCGCGGCGCAAGTACTCGGTGGGCGAGATGGCCCGCGGCGACGTGATGTTCGCCGCCACCGGCGTCACCGGCGGCGCCATGCTGCGTGGGGTGCGGCGGTTCGGCCATGGCGCCTACACCCATTCCATCGTGATGCGCAGCAAGTCCGGCACCATCCGCTACATCGAGGCGCACCACAACTTCGCCACCAAGACCTGGCAGCCGGAGTAGCCCGCCGGAATGGCTGGAACGGCATGACCGGAGCCGCATGACCGAAGCTGCCTTGGGGGTGGGCGCCAGCCTGACGGGACGGCGTTGGCTGTGGCGCAGGGGCGAGGACCGGGTTGGCCTGGGCATCGCGCAGCGGCTGGGCTTGCCGGAGGTCGTGGGCCGCCTGCTGGCGGCGCGGGGCCTCGACCTCGACAGCGCCGCCCATTTCATTGAACCGACCTTGCGCGCCTTGCTGCCGGACCCGTCGCGGCTCGCCGACATGGACCGCGCGGCCGACCGGCTGGCCCGCGCCGTGATGAAGTCCGAAACCGTCGGCGTGTTCGGCGACTACGACGTGGACGGCGCGTGCAGCGCCGCGATCATGGCCATCGTGCTGCGGACCCTCGGCTGCCGGGTGCTGACCCATGTGCCGGACCGGCTGCTGGAAGGATACGGCCCGAACGGCCCGGCGCTGCTCGGCATGGTGCAGGGGGGCGCCACGCTGATCGTCTGCGTGGACTGCGGCACCGCGGCGGCCGTGGCGCTGTCGGCCGTGCAGGGCCGGGCGGATGTCGTGGTGCTGGACCACCACGCGACCGACGGGCCGCCGCCGCCCGTGCTGGCCACCGTCAACCCGAACCGGCTGGACGACGCATCGGGGCTGCACGGGCTGTGCGCCGCGGCGATTGCCTTCCTGGCCGGCGTCGCAACCGTGCGTGCGCTGCGCCGCGCCGGGTTCTTCGCCGGGCGGGCGGAGCCGGACCTGCGCGAGCTGCTGGACCTCGTGGCGCTGGCGACCGTGTGCGACGTGATGCCGCTGCAAGGGCTGAACCGCGCGCTGGTGACGCAGGGGCTGCGGGTCATGGCCCGGCGCGCCCGGCCCGGCATCGCGGCGCTCTTGGAAGCGGCGGCGGCGCACAACGTGCCGACCGCGTTCACCTGCGGCTTCGCGCTCGGCCCCCGCATCAACGCGGCCGGGCGCATCAGCCAGGCGGACCTCGGGCTGCGCCTCCTGCTGTGCGACGACCCCGTGGAGGCGCGGGCCTTGGCCGGGACGCTCGACGCCACCAACCGGGAGCGCCAGGCGGTGGAGGCCGGGATGCTGGAAGCGGCGCTCGGGCAGGCGGCGGCGCAATCGGACGCCGGGTTCGCCGCGATGCTGGTGCACGGGGAAGGCTGGCACCCTGGCGTGGTGGGCATCGTCGCCGGGCGGATCAAGGAGCGCCACAACCGCCCGGCCTGCGTCGGCGCGCTTGCGGACGGGATTGTGCGGGGCAGCGGGCGGTCGGTGCCCGGCGTGGACCTGGGGGCGGCCGTCATGGCGGCGCGGCAGGCCGGGCTGCTCGCGACCGGCGGCGGGCACGCGATGGCGGCCGGCTTTGCGCTGCACGAGCGCGACGCGCCGGCGTTCCATGCTTTCCTGAACGACCGCCTGGCGCACGCGGCGGCGCTGCCCCGCGTCGCCGACCTCCCGGTGGAGGGCACGCTGGCGGTGCCCGCCGCCACGGTGGATCTCGCCCAGCAGCTTGCCCGGCTGTCGCCCTACGGGAACTGCAACGAGGAGCCGGTCTTCGTGCTGCCGCGCGCCCAGGTGGTCCGCGCCGACCGCATCGGCCGGGAAGGCGCGACCATCCGCGCCTTCGTGCAGGGGGAGGGCGGCGGGCCGCGCCTGAAGACGCTGCTGTTCCGGGCGCAGGACGGCGTCCTGG
>CAXUIQ010000684.1:0-2131 GCA_964250815.1 uncultured Acetobacteraceae bacterium | reverse complement strand
GGCATGAGGGGTGCCCAAACGGGCGGGGCGGCGGTCATGGCAGGGGCTTCACGCCGTTCTTCTCGGCCTGCACGGACACGGCGGTCAGGCTGTCGTTGTCCTCCTGCATCGCCCGCACCGTGACGGCAGCGCCCGGCACCAGCAGGCTGCGGTCGCCCGGAAGCAGGCCGACCACGCGCACGTCGGGCGCCACCTCGATCACCTGCTCGCCGCCGGGGTAGCGAAGATGGAGCGTGCGGCCGTCCGCGGCGGCGGCGATGCCGTCCACGGTGGCGTTGGTCATGGTCTGCTCCGGCGCCTCCATCGGGCGGTGGCCTTCCCCGGTGCCGCGCATGGATTCGGGGAAGACGTGGACCTCCAGCGCATGCAGCTTGCCGTCCTGCCCGCGGCGTGCGGCGGAGCCGACGAACTCGCCGGGCTGGATGCTGGCGAGGGTGCGGTCCTGCACGGCGCCGATGCGGACGTTGGGCGGGAGAAGGATGTCGAGTGCGTCGCCGTCGAGGCTGCGCACCGCGAGATGGTCGCCGGCGAGGGCGGTGACCGTGCCGTTGATGCGGACCGGAGCGCCCTGCGCCGCGGCAGGAGGCAGCGGGGCGGCAAGCGGCAGCAAGGCGGCGAGAAGGGCGGCGGCCAGCTTCGGCATGGGTGGCTTTCGGAGAGGAAGCGCCAGCCTACCGCAGCGCGGCGGGCGCGTCACCCGGCGGCCGGGCCGGGAGCGCCGCCGAGGCGGAAGGCGAAGGGGTCGGGCGTGTTGGGCGACAGCATGGGCACGCAGGCGCCGTCCGCGTAGCGCACCGTGAGCAAGCGGGGCGTGCCGTCCAGGAAGGCCGTGGGGATCACGAAGCCGAAGCCCGCGGTCGCGGTGCCGAAGCCCGCCGCCAGCAGGTCCGGGCGCGGCATGTCGCACACCGCGCGTCCGACCACCGCGCCGTCGATCACGATGTCCAGCACCGCGGGGCTTTCGCCTTCCCGGATGGCCCAGCCGCGCACGGCGAAGTCCACGAGGTCCACGCTGCCGTGCCGCCGCGCGGGCCGCCGGGCGAGCGCCGCCAGCGCCTCCGGCGGGCCGTCGAGGGCGGCGAGGAAGGCGCGGATCTGAGCGCGCATGGCGTCCGGGTCGAAGGCGAAGTTGTGGTAGCTCGGCTCGCCGAACGGCACCAGCATGGGGGCGTCCGGGAGGTCCTGCACCGTGCTGGCATCGACGTAGGCCAGCGGCGTGGGGTCGGCCATGTAGGCGGCGGCGTCGTAGATGCCGAGGTCGCCCTTGTTCTCCAGGTTCCAGCGGCTGGTGACGACGAGGCCGGGCTTGTTCGCCGCCCAGCGGTACTTGGCGAGTCCCGCGCCCCACAGCGCCACGAAGCCGTCGCACGCCTGCGCCCAGGCGAGGCTTGCGGCCAGGGGTTCGCCCAGGGTGTCCAGCAGGGTGACCGGCTGCCCGGCGAAGCGCCGGCGCAGGGCGGCCACGGTGGCGCGCTCCACGGCGAGCGGGGATTGGCTGGCGATGCCCTCGCGGTGGCTGCTGATGGTGTCGTCGCTGCGCGCGTCGCCGCGGGCGTTGTGGCCGTCGAACACGACCGTGGCCGGCGGGGCGGCGCCGGGGCGCCAGCGGACCGCTTCCTCGACCACCAGGGCGCAAAGGGCTTCGAGGTCCGTCGCCGTGCGGTTCTCGACGCGCAGGCCGACCAGGATGGCGCTGCCCCCGGCCGGACGGCCCAGGGCTGGCAGCGCCGGGGCGCTGCGGGCGGCATGGGCCATCACCCGGCGCCGCAGCCGTTCGCCGATGTGCTCCCGCGTCGCGCGGAACAGGATCAGGCGGTTCTCGTGGGCATGGGCGATCACCGCGCCCTGGTCGGCGAAGCCGCGGCGGACCCGGCCGGCGATCTCGGGGAACAGGGCGTCGATGGGGCCGTAGAACTCGATTTCGCTGCCGGGCAGGCCCGGGACCAGCCACTCCGGCAGGCGGTCCCGCGGCAGCTCCCGGACCAGCGCGTCGATGGCGCTCAGCTCGTTCCAAAGCTGGTGGCCGATGTGGGCGCTGGCGCCGTCGCGGAGGAAGGTGGCGAAGCGGGCGGGGGCGGGGGGGCGGGCGCGCCCCGGCCCCCCCCGCGGCGGGGAGAAGGGGAGGGGGGGG
>CAXUIQ010000683.1:0-2135 GCA_964250815.1 uncultured Acetobacteraceae bacterium | reverse complement strand
GCGTTCTCGACCGTGACGCAGCCCGGCGCCTCGGCGTCGTCCGACACGACCCGGAGGATGGAGAAGGCGGGATCGCCGGCCACGAAGGAGCGGTCCTCCGGCCCCGACGCATACCAAAGCCCGACCCGCGTCGCTGCCACCTTGCTGCCCGGGACGCCGGCAGCGCTTGTGCTCTTGCGCGCGTCCACGGCCTACGCCTCCTTCTCGGCGATGGCCACATGGTTGCGGTCCCGCTTCCAGTCGATCCCGTCCATGCCGTCGCCGGCATGGTGCGACACTCCGGTGTCGGTCAAGAAAACCGGCTCGCCGCATTCGCGGCACAACATCTCGTCCGGCTCGGCCGACACCGTGGCCAGGAAGGCCCGGAACCGGGCGCCCGCGGCGGGATCAGCCGCGATCTCCTGGCCGATGAAGCTCAGCAGGAGGTCGGCCTGTGTCGTCGCGGTCCAGCCCTGCGCGGCCGAGACGGGGTTGAAGGTGCGCGCGGCCGAGTTGGTCGGCTCGCTCAGGCGGGCTGTCTCCTCCCCGAGCCAGTAGTCCGCGTCCATCCACGAAACGCTGCGGCGCTTGCCCAGGTCGATCAGTTGCGCGCCTCCGCCGAAGGCTCCTGGCCTGGCACGGTCGCACGACAGCGACCAGCAAAAGCCCCAGTATCCCGTAAGGCCGAAAGCCTCCGCGCAGCGAAGCACGAATGCGATGACGTTCTCGATGTCCGCCCCGCCGTTGTCATCCCGCAGCCAAAGGGCGCCCTCGTCAGGTTCGTTCGCCTCCGCCTCGAAGCCGATCTCCGCATCCTCGGCTTCGAGTTCGGTCCGCATTTTCCCGTAGAGGGCGAGGGCAACCTCGACGTTGCCGTGGCCGACGGGGAACATCGTCGAGAACTGGGTGAAGTAGCTTGCCATGATGGGTCTCCAGAAATGCGGAAGGCCCGCGCGATGGCGGGCTTCTGGGATGGTTGGGCGGGTAGGACGTGTGTCGCCGCCAGGTCGCGGCGCTGCCGCTACTCGTAGTGCGGCCGGGCGTCCGGGAAGCCGAGCGGCAGGCTCGGCGCCTGAAGAACGTGGATCTCGTAGACGCCTTCGCTGGCGGCGCTGTGCTTGGGCGGGCGTCCCTCGTTCAGCGCTGCCAGCTTCGGCCGCAGGCTGGCCGCGTAGGTGCACGCGTCCTCCTCGGCCAGGAAGGCGCGCGGCGTGCCGCCCAAGGTGCGGTAGATGCCTGGCGTGGTGACAAGCTCGCCTTGGTTGAACCACCAGCAGCCTTCCTCGGGACCTCCGAGGCTTTGCGATACGAGAAAACAGGCGGTCCAGAACAAGGCCGGCTCCGGCGGCGTCTCTGGAACGTCCTCGTCGATCAGCTCGTCGTTCGTGGTGTCGTCGTTCATCGGCGTTCTCCTTGCTATGTTCCCCTGAACGCCTCCCACGCGCCGTGGCCCGGTCGCCGGGGCAAGGGCGCGCCTTGGCGCGGGCCGAAGGCCCTTGCCCTTGCGGCGGCGGACGGCGCTGCGGCACGGCTTCCTCGCCGAGCTTTCACTTGTTCCCAGTCCCTTCCTCCCGGTCGGCCCGTCATCGTGCCACCCAGGCCCGCAGCCTCGCGCGCATGACGCCGATCGGGCCGTTGATGACCGTCACTGGAGCGTCGGCGGCGAGCTGGCCCATGGTGCGGAAGTCCGACAGCCACGACGTTGCCACCCGGACGTAGCGGTGCCCGCCGCAGATCGCGACCTCGCGGAACGGCTGGCCCAGCTCGCGCACGAGCCGCGTCAGCACGCCCGACGGCGAGCGCGACGGCCCGTCCCGGCGTGCTGCCCGCAGCTTCGCGGCCATGCTCATGCCGGCGGTTTGCGGCAGCATGGGGTAGCAGCACCAGGCGTGACCCTCGACCATGCGGTCGGCATCCGCGTCGGTCAGCACGCGGTCGTAGTGCGGCAGCACGTCTCGGGCGTCGCCCAGGCCGAACCGGGCCGACAGGAAGCAGACGAACGCCCGGCCGCCGTCCGGGTCGGCCGCGCGCAGCGTCTGCCAAAGCGGCCCCTGGTAGCGGTCCCGGGCGGCCAACCCCTCCCCCACCGCCTTGGTGGCCGAGCACGCCAGGATCAGCAGCCGCGGCGGGATCGGGCACGGCGGACGCGGCGGCTC
>CAXUIQ010000682.1:1750-2140 GCA_964250815.1 uncultured Acetobacteraceae bacterium | reverse complement strand
AGGACCACAACGGCTTCGACCAACGCGCCCGGGTGATGGTGACGATCCAGGGCGGCGCCTGGAAGCTGCTGCCCTGACCCATGCTGCCTAGACACGGGGGCTAGACGCGGGGTGGACGCGGACATCGCGCTGATCCTCTTGCAGGACGGCGTCGTGAACGGCGCGATCTACGCGCTGCTGGCCCTGTCGCTGGTGCTGGTGTTCACTGTCACCCGCGTGATCCTGATCCCGCAAGGGGAGATCGTGGCCTACGGCGCTTTGACCTACGCGGCGCTGGACGAGGGCCGGCTGCCCGGCAGCGTGTGGCTGCTGGCCGCGCTGGGCGCGGGCGCGTTCCTGGCTGGGCTTCTCGCCGACCGCCGGGTGCTGTCGCCGGGCGGCGTGTCGCGC
>CAXUIQ010000682.1:0-1740 GCA_964250815.1 uncultured Acetobacteraceae bacterium | reverse complement strand
TGGCTGTTCCGGCGCTCGTCGCCGCGGCGGCCCTGGCGCTCGCGCCGCGCAAGCCCGGCGTCGCGGCCAACGCGCTGCTGACGCTGGCCATCGTGACGCCCATGGCGCCGTACCTGTATCGCCTCGCCTTCCAGCCGCTTGCGGAAGCGTCGGTGCTGACCCTGCTGATCGCCAGCATCGGGGTGCATCTGGCGCTGCTCGGCCTCGGCCTCGTGTTCTTCGGGCCGGAGGGCTACCGCGCCACGGGCTTTTCCGACGCGCGCTACGACCTGGGCAGCTTGGCGGTCTCCGGCCAGGCGGTGTGGGTCATGGGATCGACGCTCGCCCTGATCGCGGCGCTCTACCTGTTCTTCGAGCATACCCTGTCCGGCAAGGCGCTGCGGGCGACGGCGGTGAACCGGCTGGGGGCGCGGCTGGTGGGCATCGCCACCGCGCTGTCCGGGCGCATAGCCTTCTTGCTCGCCGGGCTGATCGGCACGCTGTCCGGCATCCTGATCGCGCCCCTGACCACCGTGTACTACGACAGCGGCTTCCTGATCGGCCTCAAGGGCTTCGTCGCCGCCATCATCGGCGGGCTGGTCAGCTACCCCATGGCCGCGCTCGCCGCGGTGCTGGTGGGCTGCGTGGAAAGCCTGTCGTCGTTCTACGCCAGCGCCTTCAAGGAGGTGATCGTCTTCACCGTCATCATCCCGGTCCTGCTTTGGCGCAGCCTGCGCGGTCCGGCGGAGGAGGAATGACCCGGCTGCTCCCCGCGGCGCTGTTCCTCCTCTGGCTCGGCGTGCCGTTCGTGTCGGGGGTGCCGAACTTCTCCATCACGCTCGCGAATTATGCAGGGATCGCCGCCATCGTGGCTTTGGGCCTGGTCGTGCTGACGGGCTACGGCGGCATGACCTCCTTCGGGCAGGCGACGTTCATGGGATGCGGTGCGTATGTGTCGGCGCTGCTCACCACCGCGGGGGCCGGCCTGTCCCCCTGGCTTGCGCTGCCGGCGGCGCTGCTGGCCAGCGGGGCGGCGGCGCTGGCGCTCGGCGCGATCACCTTGCGGCTGTCCGGGCATTACCTGGCGCTCGCCACCATCGCCTGGGCGGTCAGCCTGTATTACCTGGCCGGCAACCTGGACGTGCTTGGCCGCAACGATGGCCTGTCCGGCATCCCGCCGCTGCGGCTTGGCGGCTGGACGCTGACCGGGAGCCGCGAGTACTTCGTCGTGGTCTGGGTCGCGGTAGCGCTGGCCGTGCTGCTGACGCTCAACCTGCTCGACAGCCGGATGGGCCGGGCAATCCGGGCGCTGCGCGGCGGCGCGGCAGCCGCGGAAAGCTTCGGCGTCCACCTGCCGCGGACGCGCATCCTGGCCTTCACGTATGCCGCCGTGCTCGCCGGGTTGGCGGGGTGGCTGTACGCGCACATGCAGCGCAGCGTGAACCCCACCCCGTTCGGGCTGAACGCCGGCATCGAGTACCTGCTGATGGCGGTGGTGGGCGGCGCCGGGTCGGTGTGGGGCGCGCTGCTCGGGGCCGGGCTGGTGACGGTGGTGAACGACCAGTTGCAAAGCCTGCTGCCGCGCCTCCTGGGCGCCCAGGGCAACTACGAGACGATCGTGTTCGGCATCCTGCTGATCGTGGTGCTGCAAACCGCGCCGGACGGGCTGTGGCCGCGGCTGCGCCGGCTGTTTCCCCCGGACCGGCCCCGCCGCGCGCGGGGGCCGCCCCCGCGGGCCCGTCGCCGCGCCCCCGCCGCCGC
>CAXUIQ010000681.1:0-2140 GCA_964250815.1 uncultured Acetobacteraceae bacterium | reverse complement strand
CGACCCCTCCCCGACCGGCGCAAAGCCCCGCCCAACCCCCACGCCGCGCCTCGCCGCCGGGGCCGGGCGCACCCGGTAAGCCCTGCCCCGGAAGACCCCGGCCATGAGCCTTGCCGCCGTGCGCAGCTTCATCGAGGCGCTGTCGAAGGTCTATCCGGTGGGGTCGAGCGAGCTGGAGTTCACCGACCCTTACACCCTGCTGGTCGCCGTGGTGCTGTCCGCGCAGACGACGGACGCCGCAGTGAACCGGGCCGGGCTGACCCTGTTCGCAGCCGCCCCCACGCCCGAGGCCATGGTGGCGCTGGGCGCCGAGGCGGTGGGCGCGCACATCCGCAGCATCGGGCTTTGGCAGGCCAAGTCGAAGAACGTGGTCGAACTCTCGCGCCTGCTGATCGAGCGCCATGGCGGCGCCGTGCCCAACGACCGCGAGGCGCTGGAAGCCCTGCCCGGCGTCGGGCGCAAGACCGCCAACGTGGTGCTGAACGTGGCGTTCGGGCACGACACGATGGCGGTCGATACCCACGTGTTCCGCCTGGGCAACCGCACCGGCATCGCGCCGGGCAAGACGGTGCGGGAGGTGGAGGACGGGCTGGTGAAGCGCATCCCGAAGGAATTGCTCCGCCCGGCGCACCACTGGCTGATCCTGCACGGACGCTACGTCTGCAAGGCGCGCCGCCCGGAATGCTGGCGCTGCGCCGCGCGGGAATGGTGCCGGTATCCCGCCAAGGAATCCGGGCCGGCCAGCAGCGCGGGATAGCCGCCCTTGCGCCCGACTCGGCCGCCGCCCTAATCGAAGCCCATGCTGCACATCGCCAAGCTTGCCGTGGGCGTCCGCGACATCGCCCACCTGCGCAGAATCCAGGCCGCCCGCGCGACGGAGCTGCCGCCGCTGCGCCACCGCACCCGCATGTTCCCGCGGCGGGCGGCGGAGATCACCGGGGGCGGCAGCATCTACTGGGTGATCGCCGGCGCCATGCTGGTGCGGCAGCGCGTGCTGGACGTGATCGAGGACCGTTGGGAGGACGAGACGCGCTGCGCCGGGCTGGTGCTCGACCCGGTGCTGATCCCGGTGGAGGGCCGCCCGACCAAGGCGTTCCAAGGCTGGCGCTACCTGGCGGATACGGACGCCCCGGCGGATGTGAGCGCCCAGGGACCCGCCTGCGGGGCGGACGGGCTGCCGGAGGAGCTGCGGCGGCAGTTGCGGGCGCTCTGCCTGCTTTAGCGGTTGGCTTCGACCAGGGTCAGCAACGCCGACAGCACGGAGGCCGGGGACGGCGGGCAGCCCTCCACCACCAGATCGACCGGCAGCGCGATGCCGATGCCGCCCTGCACCGCATAGCTTCCGGCAAAGGCGCCGCCGTCGATCGCGCAGGCACCCACCGCCACCACCCACCGGGGTTCCGGCATCGCGGTCCAGACGCCCTCCATCGCGGTCCGCATGGCGCAGGTCAGCGGACCCGTCGCCAGCAGGACATCGGCCTGGCGCGGGCTGTTGACGAAGGACAGGCCGTGCCGCTCCAGGTCAAAGGCAATGCCCCCCAAGGCGCCGATCTCCAGGGCACAGCCGCCGCAGCCGCCGGCGGCGACGTGCAGGATGGCCAGGCTCCGGCCCAGCCGGGCCTGCGCGGCGCCGTCCAGTTGCGCCGCGAGCGCCCCGGCGATCTCCACGTCCGGCGCCCCTACGGACTCGGCTGCGGGACGGCGCCGCAGGGCGCGGGCAAACTCGCGCAGCATCGCTACAGCTCCAGGCCGGACACCGACGGACCGAACGACCGCAGGATCAGCGGCAGGTCGCCCAGGGCCGCTCCGCCGCATGCCGCCTCGATCAAAGGCCAGTGCAGCCACCGCGGGTCGCGGACGAAGCTCGTCGCCACGGTCCCGGCGTCCAGGCGGAGCCAGTGCCAGATGTCGCCATGGGGTCCCTCGGCGACGCCCAGGCCTTCGCCGCTGGCAAGCGGCACGGCGGCGCTGACGGGACCGGAGGGCAAGCCAGCCAGCCAGCCGCGCAGCAGCGCCTCGCTGTCCCGGATTTCATGGAGGCGCAGGCGCAGGCGGGCCTCGGCGTCGCCGGCGCACGCTGCGGGCGGCACGGCGGGCAGGCGGCCGTAGGGCGGATAGCCCGGCACGCGCCGCGCGTCGC
>CAXUIQ010000680.1:0-2147 GCA_964250815.1 uncultured Acetobacteraceae bacterium | reverse complement strand
GGCTGGCGATGATGCGCTCGACCGGGTCGCCCGCGGCGGCGAGCAGCGCGGCGGCGCCGGTTTCGGCAGGCTCGGCCAGCGGCACGTCCAGCCGGCCGTAGCAGACGCGGGCGCCGACGCGCGGGCGCGGGTGCCGGGCCGCGAGGATCAGGCCGCGCGCCACAGCGCCACGACCAGGATGGCCAGCTCCGTCACCTGCTGCACCGCGCCCAGGCCGTCCCCGGTGTAGCCGCCCAGCCGCCGCCGGAACCAGCGCGCCATGAGCCAGGCCAGCCCGGCCGCCAGCAGAAAGGCGGGGACCGCCCGGCGTCCCAGCAAGAGCAGTGGCAAGACACCGCAACCCCCGGCCACCGCCAGCTCCGTGGCGCCCACGCCACCCGCGACTGGGGCGGCTTTGCCCTTCGCGCGGGCATAGGGCAGGCCGGCCAGCACGCACACGACGAAGAAGCGGCTGCCGGCATGGCCCGCCACCAGCGCCGCCCCGGCCGCGGGCAAGGCGGACAGCGCCGCCGCCTTCAGGCCCAAGGCGACCGCCAGCCCCGCCGCGCCGTAGGTGCCGAGCCGGCTGTCCCGCATGATCCGCAGCGCATCCTCCCGTGTGGCGCCGCCGAACAGGCCGTCCAGCGTGTCGGCCAGCCCGTCCTCGTGCAGCGCGCCGGTCAGCAGCAGGGTCGCGGCGACCGAAAGCACCGCCGCCGCCGGACGCGGCAGCCCGGCGCCGGCCAGCGCCAGCACCGCCGCCCCCACCAGCCCCACGCCGACGCCAACCAGCGGCAGGTAGCGCATCGCCCGGTCGAGCTGCCCCGGCCCGTGCCCGACGGAGGCCGGCACCGGAAGCCGGGTCAGGAACTGCACCGCCGTCAGCAGCAGCCGCCACTCCCGCTGGATCAAGAAACGTCCCGCAGCTCCGCCATGTCCGACAGCACCGCCGCCGCCGCGCGCAGCAGCGGCAGCGCCAGGGCGGCCCCGGACCCCTCCCCCAGCCGCATCCCGAGGTCGAGCAGCGGAGCCGCGCCCAGATGGGCCAGCATGGCGTCGTGGCCAGGTTCGGCAGAACGGTGGGCGAACACGCAAGCGGCAAGGCACCCCGGCTGCATCGCGTGCGCCAGGAGGGCAGCCGCAGTCACAATCACGCCGTCCACCACGGCGCACACCCGGCGCTCCGCCGCGCGCAGGACCGCGCCGGCCAGCATCGCGATCTCGAACCCGCCATACTCGGCGAGGGCGTCAAGCGGCGGGAGACGGGGCGTCGTGCGCGCAGCCCCCCGCGTGGCCACCGCCCGCTTGCGCGCCAACCCGGCGTCGTCCAGCCCGGCGCCGCGCCCGATCAGCGGGTCGAGCGGGAGACCCCCCACCTTGTGCGCCAGCAGCGCGGCGCTCGCGGTGTTGCCGATCCCCATTTCGCCCAGCGCCAGCACCGTGCAGCCTCGGTCCGCCAGACGGTCCACGACGGCGGCGCCCCCGCGGAGGCACGCCTCGGCGTCGGCCCGCGTCATGGCCGGGCCATGCGCCCAATCCTTCGTGCCCCAGCCGACCTTGGCCGCGACCAGGCCGGGATGCGCCGGAAGCTCGGCCGCGACGCCGGCGTCCACCACCACGACACGGGCGCCGGCCTGCCGCGCAAACAGGTTCACCGCGGCGCGCCCGGCCAGGTAGGTCCGCACCATGGCCGCGGTCACGGCGGATGGGAAGGCGGAGACGCCCGACGCCACCGCGCCGTGGTCGCCGGCGAACACCAGCACCACCGGGTCTTCCACGCGCGGGCGCAGCGTGTCCTGCAAGGTGCCGAGCTGAACGGCCAGCGCCTCGATCCGGCCCAGCGACCCCAACGGCTTGGCCTTTTCGTCCAGCGCGCGGCGCAGGTCGTCCCCAATGCTCATCGGCCGAACAGGCGCCCCCAGAACCCGGGCGCCTCGGCCCGCCCATGCGTCACGTGCGGGCGGCGCGCGGGCGGGCGGAGGGCGCTGCTGATCATGTGGCGCGCCGGGTCCCTGGCTGCGATGCGGCTGCGCTGGAAGGCCAGGATGGCGGCGCTGTTCTCGTCGAGCGCCGTGCCGTCCAGGGCGGCGGCACGGGACGCGGCGGCGTCGAACTCCCCGGCCCGGCGCAGCACGTCGATCAGCCGCAGCGCGTCCTCCGGCCCGTCG
>CAXUIQ010000679.1:483-2166 GCA_964250815.1 uncultured Acetobacteraceae bacterium | reverse complement strand
ACGCGGCAGCATTGGCCGAGCTGGCGCGGCGGGCCTGTCCGCCCGGCGCCCCCCTGCTGCTCGCCACGGCGCGGGGGCAGGGCGGGCCGCTTGCCGCGGCGCTGCGGGCGCATGGCTTCGCCGTGCGTCGCCGGTGTGTTTACGCCGCCCGGCCAGCCACCCGGATGCCGCCCGCGGCCCTGCGGGCCTTGCGGGACGGCAGCCTGGGCGCGGCGCTGTTCCTGTCGGCGGAAACCGCCCGCGCGTTCGTCCGGCTGCTGCCGCCGGCGCTGCATCCCGCCTTGGCCGCGGTCGATGCCCTGGCGATCGGGCAGCCGGCGGCGGATGCGTTGTGCGTCTTGCCCTGGCGTCGCGTGCGCGTCTCGGCTAAGCCGACGCAGGACTCATTATTGGCACTGCTATGAACGAACCAGACGCGCCCGATCCCATCCCTTCCGCGCCGGCGGGACCGCCCGAGCGCGTACGGATCGATGGGCCGCCGCCGCGACAGCGCAGGGACTTCCTGCCGCTCCTGTACCTGCTCGGCTTCCTGGTGCTCGCCGGGGCGCTGTTCTACCTGTATCAAAATCCCAGCACGCCCGCCGGGGTGCAGCAGGAAGCGGCACGGGTCGATGGCTTGCAGCAGCAGGTCGATGCGCTGACCGGCCGGCTGGACGCCCGGCTTTCTGCCCTGGAGCCTAGGCTTGCGGCGGTGGAGCCGAGGCTGTCCGCCGTGGAGCAGCGTCCGGCCCCGGTGCCGCAGCCGGATTTCGGCCCGATCACCGCGCAGCTTCAGGCCAGCGTTTCCAAGCAGGATGCCGCGCTGTCCAAGCAGGCTTCCACCCTTCAGGACCTCGGAGACCGGCTCGGCGCGGTGGAGGGCCGAGTGGCCACGGCGGAGAGGCAGGATGCCGCCAGCTTCCAAGGGTTGGCCGATCGGTTCGGCGCGGTTGCAGACCAGGTGGCCGCGATGCAGGTGCAAGCTGCCGCCAGCTTCCAGGGGCTGACCGACCGGCTCGGCGCGGTTGAAGGCCAAGTGACCGCGATGCAGAAGCAGGATACCGCCAGCCTTCAGGGCCTGACTGACCGGCTCGGCACGCTGGAGGGCCAGGTGGATGCGGCGGACAAGCAGGACGCCGCCAGCATCAAAGGGCTGACCGACCGGCTCGGCGCGGTCGAGGGCCGGGTGGCCGCGGTGGAGAAGCAGGACAGCGCCATGGCCGGGCAGCTCGGCGGCGTCGCGGAACGGGCGCAGCGCATTTCGCGCATGCAGGTCGCCGCCGCCGCGCTGGACGCCGGGCAGAAGCTGGGCGAAATCCCGGGCGCCCCGCCGGCACTGGCCCGTTTCGCCTACAACGCGCCCCCGACCGAGGCCGGGCTGCGCCTGTCCTTCAACGCCGCTGCGGAGGCGGCGCAGAACGCGAGCCAACCGGGCGCCATGGAGGGCCAGCCCTTCGCATCCCGGCTTTGGACCCGCGCGCAGCAATCGCTGTCGGTGCGCCAGGGCGACCGCGTGGTGCTGGGCGACCCGGTGGCCGGCGTGCTGGCCCATGCGCGCCAGGCGCTGGAGGCCGGGGACCTTTCCGGCGCGGTGTCCGCGCTGGACGGGCTGACCGGCCCGGCGGCGGCGGCGATGGCCGATTGGGTCGGCCAGGCCCGCGCGCTGCTCGATTCCTTGCGGGGCGAGGAGCGCCACGTTAACTT
>CAXUIQ010000679.1:0-473 GCA_964250815.1 uncultured Acetobacteraceae bacterium | reverse complement strand
GAGGC
Organism: uncultured Acetobacteraceae bacterium; assembly: GCA_964250815.1. Lineage (GTDB taxonomy): Bacteria > Pseudomonadota > Alphaproteobacteria > Acetobacterales > Acetobacteraceae > CAHJXG01. Next base: position 468 of record CAXUIQ010000679.1, on the reverse strand, counting down.
CCGCGCGGGGCTCGATGCGCGGGCCGCGCTGGCGACCATGGCGGCCCGCGGCTGATGCGCGCCATTCTCGGACTGACCGTCCTTGCGGCGGCGGCAATTGCGCTGGCATGGTGGGTGGCCGGGCTGCCCGGCACGGTGTCGGCGACCATTGGCGACACGACGCTCTCGACCTCAAGCCCGGTCGCCTTGGTGCTGCTCGCCCTGCTGTTCCTGGTGCTCTACCTCCTGGTCCGGGCCGTGGCGGCGCTCCTGCGCGTGCCGCGCGTGGCCCGCCGCAGCCGGATGCGGCGCAACCGCGCGCGCGGCGACAACGCCGTGACCCGGGCCTTGGTGGCGCTGGCCGCGAGCGATCCCGCCGCGGCGCAGCGCGAAGCCGGGCGCAGCCGGGCCTTGCTGGGCGACACGCCGCTGACGCTGCTGCTGACGGCCCAGGCGGACCGCCAGGCCGGGCGGGAGGACGCCGCCGCG
>CAXUIQ010000678.1:0-2171 GCA_964250815.1 uncultured Acetobacteraceae bacterium | reverse complement strand
ACGCTCTACATCTTCACGCTGTTCGGCCTGGTGCTGCAGATCGTGGGCGACCTGCTCTACACCGTGGTCGATCCCCGCATCGACTTCGAGGCCCGCCAGTGACACCCATGGCCATGACGCCGATCACCCGGCGGCGGCTCGCGATCTTCCGTGCCCATCGGCGGGGCGCATGGTCGCTCGCGATCTTCGCCGTCCTGTTCCTGCTGTGCCTGTTCGCCGAGGTGCTGGCGAACGACCGGCCGCTGCTGATCCGGTTCGACGGCCGGTTCTACGCGCCGGTGCTGCGCGACTACAGCGAGGACACGTTCGGCCCCGACTTCCTGCCGACGGAAGCCGACTACACCGACCCGCAGCTTGCCGCCGCCATCAACGCCCACGGTTGGATGCTCTGGCCCGCCATCCCGTTCCGCTACGACACCGTGATCAAGGACCTGCCCACCCCCGCCCCGGCGCCGCCCTCCTTGCGCAACCTGCTGGGCACCGACGACCAGGCGCGCGACGTGCTGGCCCGGGTGATCTACGGGTTCCGGCTCTCGGTGCTGTTCGGCTTCACGCTGACGGTCGTCTCGTCCATCGTGGGCATCGCCGCCGGCGCGGTGCAGGGCTTCTACGGCGGACTGACCGACCTGCTGTTCCAGCGGTTCATCGAAGTCTGGTCCGGGATGCCGCAGCTTTACCTGCTGATCATCCTCGGCAGCATCGTGACGCCGACCTTCTGGACGCTCCTGGTGTTCCTGCTGCTGTTCTCCTGGATGGCGCTGACGGGCGTGGTGCGGGCGGAGTTCCTGCGCGGGCGCAACCTCGACTACGTGCGGGCGGCGCAGGCGCTGGGGGTGTCGAACGGGGCGATCATGGCGCGGCACATCCTGCCGAACGCGCTGGTGGCGACGCTCAGCTTCCTGCCGTTCACCCTGTCCGGATCGGTGACGGTGCTGGCGAGCCTCGATTTCCTGGGTTTTGGCCTGCCGCCGGGGTCGCCGTCGCTGGGCGAGCTGGTGGCGCAGGGCAAGAACAACCTGCAAGCGCCCTGGCTCGGCATGACGGCGTTCGTGGTGCTGGGCGGGGTGCTGACGCTCTTGATCTTCATCGGCGAGGCGGTGCGCGACGCCTTTGATCCGCGCAAGCAGCCCTGATGCTGGAGGTGCGGGACCTTTCGGTGGCGTTCGGCCCGCGGCGGGTGGTGGACGGGGTGAGCTTCGCCCTCGACCGGGGCGAGACGCTGGCGCTGGTGGGCGAGAGCGGGTCCGGCAAGTCGCTGACCGCGCTGTCGATCCTGCAACTGCTGCCGCCGGGGGCAGGCTGCACGGGCGCGGTCACGCTTGATGGCCGATCCATGCTGGACGCGCCGCCCGGGGTGCTGGAGGCCATGCGCGGCGGCACGGCCGGGATCGTGTTCCAGGAGCCGATGACCAGCCTGAACCCGCTGCACAGCATTGGCCGCCAGGTAGCGGAGGCGATGGCGCTGCATGGCCGCAAGCCCGCCCGCGGCGCGGTCGCCGACCTGCTGCAGCGCGTGGGCTTCCCCGACGCGGAGGCCCGGCTCGCGGCCTTCCCGCACCAGCTCAGCGGCGGGCAGCGGCAGCGGGTGATGATCGCCATGGCGCTGGCGAACGACCCGAAGCTGCTGATCGCCGACGAGCCGACGACGGCGCTGGATGTCACGATCCAGGCCGGCATCCTGGACCTCCTGGCGCGGGAGAAGGCGGCGCGCGGGTTGGCGCTGCTGCTGATCAGCCACGACCTCAACGTGGTGCGGCGGGTGGCCGACCGGGTCTGCGTGATGAAGGACGGGCGCATCGTCGAGAGCGGGCCGGTGGCCGAGGTGTTCCGCGCGCCGAAGCACCCCTACACCCGAATGCTGATCGCGGCCGAGCCGAGCGGCCAGCCCGCGCCGGTGCCGGATGCGGCGCCCGTGCTCGCGGAGGCGCGGGATCTGCGCGTCGTGTTCCCGGTCCGCCGCGGCCTGCTGCGCCGGGTGGTGGGCGAGGTGCGGGCGGTGGACGGGGTGAGCCTGCAGGTGCGCGAGGGAGAGACGCTGGGCCTGGTGGGGGAGAGCGGGTCCGGCAAGAGCACCATCGGGCTGGCGTTGCTGCGGATGCAGGCGGCGGCGGGGCGGGTGGTGTTCGCCGGGCAGGACATCTCGGCGCTGCCGCAGTCCCGGCTGCGCCCGC
>CAXUIQ010000677.1:0-2179 GCA_964250815.1 uncultured Acetobacteraceae bacterium | reverse complement strand
GGTAAGCCGCCGGCCCGACCCGGCCGGCCATCGCCATCACCTCCTGGCAGAGCGCCTCGTCGCCGAGGCGGCCGGGGTGCAGCAGCAGCGGCAGCAGGCGCGGGGTCACGCCCTTGAACCGCCCGCTGCGGGCCACCAGCGCCATCAGGCCGCGCCGCCGCCGCGCCTGCTCCGGCGTGTCGGGACGGGCGCTGGTGCCCATCAGGCACAGGCCGCTCACGCGCTCCGGCACGCGGCGCATCAGGGCCAGGGCCGCGTAGCCGCCCATGCTCAGCCCGGCCACGGCGAACCGGTCAGGAGACGTGTCGGGAACAGCGGACAGCGCCCGCTCCGCCATGGCGTCCAGCTTGTCGTCCTGCGTGCAATCCGCGACGACGCAGCGCACGGTGGCGGACAGCGACGCAACCTGGCTGCGCCAAAGCCGCGCGTCGCACAGCAGGCCCGGGAACAGCAGCAGCGGCGGCCTGGCATCCCGATGTGTCGCATCCGCCATTCCGGGGTCCATACAACGGCCGATTACCGGCGGAAAGCTTGACTTTTGTCAATGTTTTCCCGATATCCCGGCTGCCGCGCGCTTGTTGCCGCGATCGCCGCGCATTGGCGACGAGCCACCTTACACCGTATCGAGACATATTTTTGACGGATATCACGACCGCCGCCGCGGAAGACGCTGTACTTGCCGATCCCGAGGGAACGGTCGTTGCAGGGGACGCGCGTTCGGCGCCTGCGGACGCCACGCCCACGGAAGCGCCGGAGCAGGAGGCGCCTGAGCAGCCGATTGCGGAACTGCCGCTGCGCGTGCCGGGCGGGGCGTCGGGCGCCGTGGCCGTGCCGGAGCCGGAGCAGGCCGGCAGCATGACCGTTGACGAAGCCGCCTATCATGACGAGGCGGAAGCTGAACCGAACGGCTTTGCCGACCTCGGCCTGTCGCCGGAAATCCTGCGCGCCATCGACGACATGGGCTACCGCACGCCCACCCCGATCCAGGCGCAGGCGATCCCCACCGTGCTGATGGCGCGCGACGTGCTGGGCTGCGCCCAGACCGGCACGGGCAAGACCGCAAGCTTCGTGCTGCCGTTGATGGACATTCTGTCAGGGAGCCGGGCGCGGGCGCGGATGCCGCGCAGCCTGATCCTGGAGCCGACGCGCGAGCTGGCGTTGCAAGTGGCCGAGAACTTCGTGCAGTACGGGAAGTACCTTAAGCTGAACCACGCCTTGCTGATCGGGGGAGAAAGCCTGTCCGACCAGAAGGAGGCGCTGATGCGCGGCGTCGATGTGCTGATTGCGACGCCGGGCCGCCTGATGGACCTGTTCGACCGCGGCGGGCTTCTGCTGACCGACACCAAGATTCTGGTGATCGACGAGGCGGACCGGATGCTCGACATGGGCTTTATCCCGGACATCGAGAAGATCGTGGGGTTTCTGCCCAAGGCCCGGCAGACGCTGCTGTTCAGCGCGACGATGGCGCCGGAAATCCGGCGGCTCGCCGATGCTTTCCTGTCCAATCCCAAGGAGATCACCGTCAGCCGCCCGGCCAGCGTGGCGTCCACGATCGTCGCCGGGCTGACGGTGGTGGAGGACGGCGACAAGCGCGAGGCGCTGCGCCGGCTGATCCGCAGCGAGGACGTGCAGAATGCCTTGATCTTCTGCAACCGCAAGCGGGACGTGGACATCCTCTACAAGTCGCTGAAGCGGCATGGGTTCAGCGTGGGGTCCCTGCACGGCGACATGAGTCAGCCGGAGCGGTTCGCGACGCTCTCCAAGTTCAAGGCCAACGAAATCCGGCTGCTGGTGTGCAGCGACGTGGCGGCGCGCGGCCTGGACATCGGCGGCTTGAGCCACGTGTTCAACTTCGACGTGCCGATCCATGCGGAGGACTACGTCCACCGCATCGGGCGGACCGGGCGCGCGGGCCTGACGGGCCATGCGTTCACCCTTGCCACCCCGGACGACCGGCAGTTCGTGGAGGCCATCGAGAAGCTGATCGGCGCCCCGATCCCGCGGATGCAGGTCGAGGGGATGGATGAGGTTGCCTTTGCCGAGGACGACGGCAAGCGGCGGCGCGCGGCGGAGGACGAGCGCGGCGGCGTCACGCGCTCCGCCGGGGCCCGGCAGGTCGCGGCCGGCCGCGACAGCCACCGCGGCGGCGGCGAGCGCCGCGAGCGCGATCGCGAGGATC
>CAXUIQ010000676.1:0-2179 GCA_964250815.1 uncultured Acetobacteraceae bacterium | reverse complement strand
GCATCAGGATCGCATCCGAGAAGCCGCGCAGCAGCATCACCAGCGCCAGCAGGCAATACATGATGCCGATGCGCTTGTGGTCCACGCTGGTGATCCACTCGCGCCACAGGTAGGGCAGGTGGCCCTTCACCACGACCCAGACCAGCACGCCGAACAGGATGACGCCGACGAACCCGGCGGCAACCAGCGGGAGCGGCTGGTCGAACGGGATGGCTGCCCAGGTCAGCTTGCCCAACATATCAGCGCTCTCCTGTGATGCAGATCGTCATGTCGGCTTGGGTCGAGTCAAGCTGGGCGGTCTGCGCCGTGCCGCCCTTGTTGCCCGCCGCCTTCTGGCCGGCCTGGCCGCCGCCCGACTCTGCCGGACCCGGCCCGGGCGCCACCTGCTGGTTGACGATCTTGTTGAACAGTTCCGGGTCGGCGTCGCGGAAGGTGGAAGGCGGGTCCTTGATGCTCTGCTTGGCCAGCTCGGCGTAGCGGGCGGTGTCCAGCACCGGGCCGTCCTTGCGCGTGGCCTCCACCCAGTCGGCGAAGCCGGTCGCGTCCAGCGCGCGCACCTCGAAGTGCATGTCGGAGAAGCCGTCGCCGCTGTAGTGCGAGGACTGGCCCCAAAGCGGGCCGGGCTTGTCCGCCTGCAGGTTCAGGTTCACCGCCATGCCGTTCATGGTGTAGATCATGCTGCCAAGCTGCGGGATGAAGAACGTGTTCAGCACGCTGGCCGAGGTCAACTGGAAGTGGACGGGCCGGCCGGCCGGGATCATGAGCTGGTTCACGCTGGCGACGCGCTGCTCCGGGTAGATGAACAGCCACTTCCAATCCAGCGACACCACCTGGACTTCCAGCGCCGGCTGCTTCGACTCCAGGGGCTCCGCAGGGTCGAGCTGGTGCGAGCCGATCCACGCCACGCCGCCCAGCAGCGTGATCGTCAGCAGCGGGATGGACCACGTCACCATCTCGATCCGGCCGGAGAACGCGAAGTCCGGCAGGCGCTCGGCGCGCGGGTTGCTTGCCCGGAACCACCACGCAAACGCCAGCGTCGCGACGATCGTCGGGCCGACGATGGCCAGCATGATCAGCATGGAATCGAACAGGATCTGGCGTTGCGCCGATGCGACGGGACCTGCGGGGTCGAGCACGGCAGGCTGGCACGCCGCAAGGGCCAAGGACGCCGCCAGCAGGCCGCAACGGGCGGCCCAGCGGCGCACGGCCTGCACGCGGGGCGGCCTGCTTGGCACGGTCCGTGCCCGGCACGTCGTCGAAGCTGTGCTCACCATCCCACCCGCCAATCAGAATCTCGCCGCGTTGCGCCTGCATCGACGATGATGCGTAACTTATACCTTACATGCAGCCGGAAGCCGATGGCGGCCTGTTTCCGGCGACGCCCGATCATCTGGGCGTGAACGGCATTTCGGCCAGTCACATTCCTCGGCCGCGGCCGGGCTTTCCACGCGCCGGGCCGAGGCCGCGTCCCGGCATTGGCCCTGCCCGCCCGCGGCGTCAACCTATCCAGGGTTGTGCCCGGCCCGGGGCGGCCCCATCACATGCAACGCCTCCGTGCATTGGGGTGGTCGTCAGGCGAGCAATTCCGGCATCTTCTCCGCTGGCGGCGTGTTGCGGGAGCGGCCGATCCGGGGCGTGCCGTCGATCACCACCATGCCGACGCCGGGCAGGTCGCCCAGCCGCACGCTTTCCAGCAGGTCGCGCCCGGCGGAGTGCTGCGCCCGGTCCAGCAGCACGAAGTCCGCGGCGCGCCCGGCCTCGACCAGCCCGGCGTCCAGCCCGCGCACCCGCGCCGTGTTGCCGGTGCCGAAGCAGAACGCCACCTCCGGCGCTACCTCGCCGAGCGAAGACAGCATCGCGATCATGCGCAGGATGCCGAGCGGCTGCACCCCCGACCCGGCGGGTCCATCCGTGCCAAGGATGACGCGCTCCAACTGCCCCATCTCCCGCGCCGTGCGCAGGGTGAACAGCGCCGCGCGCTCGTTGCCGTTATGCACCAGCTCCAGCCCGCGCCGGCAGCCCTCGCAGATGCAGCGGATCTCGCGGTCGGGGAGCGCCGTGTGGCCGCCGTTGACGTGGCCCACGACGTCGGTGTCGGCCTCCAGCACCACGGCCGCGTCGATCAGGCCGGAGCCGGGGATGGACGGGCCGCCGGTGTGGATGGTGGACTGGATGCCGT
>CAXUIQ010000675.1:0-2191 GCA_964250815.1 uncultured Acetobacteraceae bacterium | reverse complement strand
AGGCGCACCTTGGCCGCGCGCACGTCCGGCGGCGGGCGCCAGACGGTGTTCTGCGCGAACACCTCCTGCCGGCTGAAGCCCGGCATCAGGGAAGGCAGCGTGAACGGCACGAAGGGGCCGCCGGGCATGACGGCGATGTCCACGGGCGCGATGGGCTGGTTGAAGTAGGTCATCACGGTGTACAGCCCGACCCAGCCGCTGTCCGCGGCGGGAGGGAAGCGCCCGCCGACGACCAGGGGCTGGCCGGGCTTGGCCTGCAGGGCGATCCGCAGCACGCGCTGGGTGTTCTGCGCCTGCCCAGTGTTCTGCGGGCCGCTCCAGGGCACGGCGGGGTTGGCGGCGTTGTAGTAGGGGAGCGCCAAGGGCGCCGCGTCGTATTCGGAGAAGGTGGCCTGGATCAGCCAGCACACCGCATGGGTGCCGTCCGGCGGCCCGCTCAGCGCAAGCGTGGTGTCGCCGGGGTTGCGGGCCACGCGCACCAAAGGCGTCGGGTCCGCGGGCAAGGAGCCGAAGGGCTGGGCGTCCGCCTGGAACACCGTCGTGAGGCTGCCCGGCCCCACCACGACGCCGTAGCCGGTTGCCGCGGGCGCGCAGGGGAGGCCGTCCGCCGCCAGCCCCGTGCCCAGGACGCAGCGCGCCAGCGCCCCCAGCGCCGCCATGACGTTGCGCTGCACCAGCAGCAGGTCGGTGTCGAGCGGGATCGAGCCGGGATAAACGATCTGCCGGTCCATCAAGCGTTCTCCTGAAAAATGGTCAGCCCCGTTCCGGCTCAGCCGGTGAACCGCACCCAGGCGGCGCCGCCAGCCGGGAGGGCGTCGGCCAGCGCCGCCTGCACGTCGGCGTCGGCGGCCGCGCCGCGCTGCACGGTGACGAGGCATTCGAGCGGCATGGCGAGCGAGCCCCAGCCGCCGGCCGTGCCCCAGGCCAGGCCGGGGCCCCCATCACCGCCGGGGCCCCGCGGCGGCGCCGGCTCGAACACCCCCCCGGGCCCGGCGCCGGCCTCCGCCGCCGCGGCCAGCAGACCCGCCCGGGTCGCCCGGTCCCGGCGCAAGGCCCGGCCGATGCGGGCGCGGAACACGTCGTCCGTTTCGCCAGGGCGCCGGGGCAGCCGTCCGCCGAACAGGTCCAGCGCCGACAGGTCGAGGAAGCCGCCCGTGGCCGTGAGCCGCCGCGATTGCAGCCGCACGGCGCCGAGCAGCGCGTAAAGCCCGGCCCACGCGGTTCCCAGCCCGGCCAGCAGCCCGTCCAGCACCGGCGCGCCGCGCGAGCCACTTGGTTCCGCTGGGTCGGCGAACCAGCGTCCAGGCAAAGCGAGGCGCAGGCGCGAGCGCATGTCGTCCGCGCCGCCCGTCGTCGTGTCGCCGCTCATCACTGCACCGTGACCGTGCCGGGGCGCAGCACGCCGTAGAGGGGCGGCACGATGTCCGCCGCCGCGCCGTTCAGCGTCACCGTCGTCACCCGCGCGATCCGCGGGTCCGCGTCGTGCGCGACCTGGACCAGGCGGGAAACCACCAGCCCGGCGCCGATCGGCAGCGCCGCCATGTAGGCGGCCAAGGCCGCCTGCGCCGCGGCCTGCGCGTCGGGGGGGCCTTGGGCGAACAGCGACACGTCCACCGGCACCACCTGGGGCGCGCGGACGCTGAAGGTGCCGCCCAGGGGGCGCACCGCCTCGATGGCGGCGGACGCGGCGGCGAGCAGGACGGGCGAAGCGTTGCCGGTGCCGTCGTCGATCACCACCGTGAAATGGCCGGGGCGCGGCAGGCCGGCGGCGTCCACCCGCTCGGCGATGGCAAAGGACAGGCCCTGCTGCAAGCCCTGCACGGCGTAGCCCACCGCCTGCGCCGTGGCGCGCGTCCGGGTGTCGATGAAGCCGCCGCAGCGCTGGCGGCGCGCCGCGTCGGCGTCCGCGGCCCGGGCGCGGGGGGCGGGGGCGGCGGTCTGGCGCTACCCCCGGCAGGGGGGGGCGCCGGGTGCGGCCCTGGTGGGCGGGGCGTTCGCCCTGTGGGCGGTGCACCACCTCGACTACCCGTTCCTGCGCGCCCGGGGGGCGTGGAGCCCGTGGGGGTACTACCTGGACATCGCGTTCGAGCTCGCGGTGGGCGCGGGGATCATGCTGCTGGTGATGGACGACCTGCGGCGCGGGCTCGGGGCGCTGAGCGCGCTCTCGGGGGACCTGCAGCGCGCGCCGCAG
>CAXUIQ010000674.1:1793-2195 GCA_964250815.1 uncultured Acetobacteraceae bacterium | reverse complement strand
AGAAGGTGCTGACCCAAGGCGTGTTCGACGGCATCAAGGACCGGATCGCGCTCGCCAACATCAACACGTCCAGCGCCGCCGAGATGGAAAAGACCCTGAAGGGCATCGGCGACGTGCGCGCCAAGGCCATTGTCGCCGGGCGGCCCTACGCCGCGCCGCAGGACCTGGTGACCAAGAAGGTGCTGACCCAGGGCGTGTTCGACGGCATGAAAGATGCGATAACCTACTGAGCCGAACACCCACGAAACCGCCAGCGCTTCAAGCTGCGAGAGCCTGGGCGCTGACCAGCCGGGCATACAGCCCGTCCCGCGCCAGCAGCTCGGCGTGCGATCCCTGCTCCACCGCCGCGCCGTCGGCCATGGCCACCACCAAGTCGGCGTCGCGCACGGTGGACAGCCGGTG
>CAXUIQ010000674.1:0-1783 GCA_964250815.1 uncultured Acetobacteraceae bacterium | reverse complement strand
GACGATGGTGGTGCGCCCGGCCCGCAGCCGCGCAAGCGCCTCCTGCACCGCGACCTCGCTCTCGGCATCGAGCGCGCTGGTCGCCTCGTCCAGCAGCAGGATGCGGGGATTGCGCAGCAGGGCGCGGGCCAGGGCGATGCGCTGGCGCTGCCCGCCGGACAGCCGGCCGCCGCCAAAGCCGACGCGGGTGGCGAACCCATGCGGCAGCTCGTCCACGAACCCGGCGGCGGCGGCATAGGCGGCAGCCTCCACCTCCGCGTCCGTCGCGGACGGGCGGCCCATGCGGATGTTGGCGGCCACCGTATCGTCGAACAGCAAGGTGTCCTGCCCGACATAGGCGATGGCGTCACGCAGGCTGGCCAGCGTCACCTCCCGCACGTCCGCGCCGTCGATGGTGATGCGGCCCGAGCGCACGTCCTGCAATCTTGGGATAAGGGCCAGCGCCGTGCTCTTGCCCGCCCCCGAAGGCCCGACCAGCGCCACCGTCAAGCCCGGCGCCGCCTCGAACGACAGGCCGCGCAGCCCGAAGCGCCCGTCCGGATAGGTAAAAACCACGCCGTCGAACCGCACCCGCCCGCAGCCCGGCGGCAGGGCGAGGGCGCCGGGCCGCTCGGCGATGCCCGGCGGCTCGTCGATCACGTGGAACACCCGCGCCAGCCCGGCCAACCCCTCCTGCAACGCCGCGTTCATCGAGCCGAGCGCGCGGAGCGGCTGCGAGGCCAGCAGCAGCGCCGCGACGAAGCCGGTGAAGTTGCCGACGCCGCCGCCGCCCTGCGCCGCCCGCCACCCGGCGAAGCCGATTACCGCGGCCACCGCCGTGCCGCCCAGAACCTCCAGCAGCGGGTCCACACGGGCGCGGCTGCGGGTCATGCGCAGCAAGGCGCGGTACAGGTCGTCGAACGCATGGGCCGCCCGCGCCGCCTCCGCCCCTTCCAGCCGGTAGGCGCGCACCGTGCGGGCCTGGGCGAAGCTCTCGTGCAGCAGCGCCGCGGCTTCCCCCATGCGCTCCTGCATGCCCCCCGACGCGCGGCGGATGCGCTTGCCAAGGCGCTGGATCGGCAGGGCGGCCAGCGGATACAGCGCGGCGGCGATGGCGCTCAGCACCCAATCCAGCCACAACATGCTGACAACCAGGCCCACCACGGTCACGAGGTCCTTCACGCCGTTCACCGCGCGGGTCAGCGCTTCCCGGATCAGGGCGGCGTCGGTGGTGAAGCGGGCGGCAAGCTGCGAGGGCGCTTCCCGCTCGATCCGCGCCAGGTCGGCATAGGACAGATGGGTGAACATGCGGACCTGAAGCTCGCGGATCGCCAGCAGCACCGTCTGCTGCACCAGCACGTTCTGGCCGTACTGCGCAGCGGCCTTGGCCGCGGTGACGACCACCACCAGCGCGGGAATCTGGTAGAGGATGCGCTGGTCCCGCCCGGTGAACATCGAGAAGGCGCGGTCGATCACCACGGGATACAGCGCCGTCAGCCCCGCCATCGCCACCGTCAGCAGCAGGATCAGCAGCAGCCGGCCGCGGTGGTGGCGCATATGCTCGCGCCACAGGCGGCCCAGCAGCACCCGGGTGCTGTCTGAGTCCGGCGCGGCGGGCATGGCATCCATCCCGCCGGGTGTATCAGCCCGCCACCCGCCTCGCCAGTTCGGCCCGGCACGCGGCGGCGCCGCCCCGGCAGCCGCCGTCCATCCACCAAGCCCGCACCGCGCGCAGCAGCTCCCCCACCGCCGGGCCGGGCGGCACGCCGAGGGCCAGCGCGTCCCGCCCTTCCAGGGGGAACAC
>CAXUIQ010000673.1:0-2199 GCA_964250815.1 uncultured Acetobacteraceae bacterium | reverse complement strand
TGTCCATCACTCGTCTCGCCCTGATCGTGGCGTCCCGCGATTATCGGTGCCCTGACGCGCGAACACGGCGTCTCCCGCCGCCACGTAGTTGCGCTGGTGCACCATCGCGTGCTGGCCCGCGACGCGGAGGTCGCGCAGCCGCCGCTGCAGGGGCAAGCTCTCGTAAACGGCCCGGCCTCCGGCGAGCTCGAAGCAGCCTTCGGCGACGCGGACGCAGGCCGAGGTGATCCAGACGGCCGCCTGCTGGGCCTCGGCCACGCGGGCCATGTCCCGCGCAGCACCCCGCTGCGCCTCCCGCCAGCGCCCGTTGACCTGCCTGTGGAGCAGCGCGCGCGCCGCCATGAGCTCCGCCCCGAGCCGCCCCACGCCTTCCCGGAAGCGCTCGGTCTCCCCCAGCGGTGCCGCCATGCGCAGCTGCTTGACGCCCGATCCCGCCAACTCGACCAAGTCGGCGAGCGCGCCCTCGGCGACGCCGACCGCGAACGCGGCGTGCGAGAGCATGACCAGCTCCGGGATCATGCCGAAGATCGGGTCAGGGGCGAACGACGCCCCGAACGGGAAGTCGAGGACGTTCCGGTCGGGGACGAACACGTCCCGCAGCTCGACGTGGTGGCTGCCGGTGCCCCGGAGGCCAAGCGTGTGCCAGGTGTCGTGGATCTGCCACGCCTCCGCCGGCAGGAAGCACAGGCGCACCAGCGGCCCCGGGCCTGCCGGGGCAGGGAGGGGCGAGCCGCCCTCCGTCATCACGCAGGCGCCTCCGATCCACTCGGCATCCTGGCACCCGCTGGCGAACGGCCACAGGCCCGTGACCCTCCACCCGCCCGGCACGCGCTCGGCCGTGCCGACAGGCTGGCCCGATCCGGCGAGGATGCGGTCGCGGCCGTCGCGGTAGATGTCCTCGCACACCTCCCGGCCCGCCAGGAACGGGATCAGGCTGCCGACATGGCCGATCATGGCGTTCCAGCCCACGGACCCGTCGAGCCTGGCAAGCGCCGAGATCACCCGAAGGCCGTCCGGCGCGTCGAGGCCAAGGCCGCCGTAGCGCCGGGGCACGAGCATTCCGTAGACCCTGGCGGCCTTGAGCGCGCCGACGAGGTCCGCGGGCAGCCGCCGTTCGCGCTCGATCTCCCCGCCGCACTGCGCGACGAGCGGCGCCAGCGCGGCGATGTCCGCAAGCACTTGATCCAGGGTGCGCGCAGGGGCGATCCCGTCGGACTGCTGGGACTCGCTGAAAACCGAGGGCTTGTTGCTGAGGAGCATTGTCATCTTGGTGTAAACTCCACGCGGAAGACGCCGTCAGGGGCGTCAACCGCAGTTGCAGGTGCGCGCTTGGACGGCTCGGCCTCCATGCTTGCGAGGCCGGGCGTCTCATGGCTGCGCTGGTTCGTTGTTGTGCGTGTCGCCGGCCGCGCCCTTGCCGCCAAGCGGCACCGGGCAAGGGCGGGGACGCCCAGCGCCTTTGGGCGCCGGACCCTGGGCGTGCGGGAGACCGCGCGTGGCCGCGCCCGCGGGCAGGTCGGCCGAAGTTGCCTGCCCGTCCATCTGGGGAAAGCAGCGCACCCCGCCGGCGCACTGCCCGGCCAGGGCGAAGGCGACGAGCAGCTCGGACCAGAGCTTGGCGGCGCAGGACGCCAAGGCCGCGTCAAGCCGGTCGAGCAGCGTTCGCGTGCCCACGTCTAGCGCCCCTGGGCGCCGGACCCCGGGTAGCCGGGCATGAGCTCGCGCACCTCGTCAGGGGTGAGGAAGCGGGCGCCGTACTTGGCGGCCAGCCGGGTCGCGTGCGCGGGGTCAGCCGCCGTCGCGTAGGTCTCCGCCGTGCCCGCCGCGGGCAGGTCCAACGACGCCGCCGGCGCGCTCATCGCCAGGAAGTAGCGGTCGGCCCCAACGGGATGCTCGCCCGTGGAACTGAACACGGCGATCAGCCGCACGGAGGGCGTCAGAAACCTCATCGTGTGCGCAACGCCTTGCGGGATGAGCACGTAGTCGCCCGCGCCGGCGACGAGGCGGTCCTTGCCGCAGCAGAACTCGGCGCGGCCTTCGACGACGTAGAAGAGCTCGTCTTCCCACTCGTGGATGTGCGGGGGTGGCTCGTTGCCGGGCTTTCCCTTGACCTCCACGACCGCGAACCGGTCGCGGGTGCTGTCCCCGCCGACGGGGATGGTCAGGATGCTGCCCATGTAGGCCCGGCTGTTGCCGGGG
>CAXUIQ010000672.1:0-2199 GCA_964250815.1 uncultured Acetobacteraceae bacterium | reverse complement strand
ACCGTCATCTCCTGGATCAAGCCCGCTTCGTCGAGGCGCCAGTAGTCCATGCCGTCCAACTCGTCCGGCCCCACCGTGACCTTGAAGAACGAGGACACATGTTTAGGACCCTGCATGAGCTCGCGGAAGTCGAAGCTGTCCACCACGCCCAGGAGAGGGCCGACAACTGATCGTATCGCCGCCTTGCCCATGACGGGCTCCGCGACAAGCGGGGTGTTGAGGGTGACGTTGTCGGCCATGTGGTTGAGCATGGCCTCGAGGTCCTTGCGCTGCATCGCGGCAGTGAAGGCGTGAATATGGGTGAGGTTCATGGAGATCGTTCCTTGGATGACGCGATGTCAAGTTCGTGGGCGTGAAAATTGGGATGGCTGGCGCGGCGTCCTGATGGACCGGCGTCACCGAAACAGTATAGCGGGGTGAATCACGGCAGGCATGACGGTTATCCCTCGTTTTCTGCCAGAACGGATATGGCCGGATGGCACCTGAAGCGCGGCCAAGCCGCCTACGTAAAGGGTACGGGGACGGCGACGCCAAGGCGGGCGGCGGCGCGCCGAGCGGTCGCTTCCCGCTGCGTCGTAATGCCTGCGGCCGCTCGTCGGGCCTGCTCCAAGATCGCAACCGGGGCGGTTTCGGGCGTGCCGCTGTCGAAGGGCGGCTCCGGCGCGTAGACCATGTAGAGCTGAATGGCCTGTGCGGCCTCGTCGCCGCGCAACTCGGCTGCGAGGCGCAGCGCGCCGTCGATGCCAGCTGTGACGCCGGCGGCGAACACCCAGCTCCCGTCCACCACCACCCGTTCGTTGACGGGGATCGCGCCGAAATAGGGCAACAGGTGAAACGAGGCCCAGTGCGTCGTCGCCCGGCGTCCCTTGAGCAGGCCCGCCGCGCCACAAAGCAGGGCGCCCGTGCACACGGAGAAGACGTTGTGCGCGCCAGCCGCTTGCTTGCTGATCCAGGCGAGCGCCTCCTCGTCCTCCATCAAGGCTTCCTGGCCAAAGCCGCCCGGCACATGAAGGACGTCGAGCCGGGGCGCATCGGCCAGGGCCGCGTCCGGCGCCAGCCGCAAGCCCTTCACGTCACGGACGGGCTCAGCCGTCTTGCCATAGATGCGGTAGGTCGAGTTCGGGATGCGCGACAGCACCTCGAACGGCCCCGTGAGATCGATCTGGTCAAGGCCCTCGAAGAGCAGGGAGCCAATTTGCAGGTGGCGGTCGGGCGTGATCATGGGAAGCTTGCCTCCTTGGCAGTGATGGTTGGGACACGGTTCACGATGGCCTTTGGCCTGAAGCGGTCACGGTAGTCGCCGGGCGGCGTGCCGACCTGGCGCAGGAAGGCCCGGCGCATCGTCTCCTCCGTGCCGAAGCCGCAAGCCCCCACGACGGCGGCGAGCCTTGCCTGGCCGGCCTCAAGGCTGCGGCGGGCGGCCTCGACCCGCAGGCGCTCCAGCATCTGGGCCGGCGTCACCCCGACCTCCTCGCGGAAAACACGGGCGAACTGCCGCGGGCTGAGGCAGGCGCGTTCGGCCAAATCCTCCACCGAGAGCGGCCGGTGCAGGTTCTCGCTCATCCAGGCCAGGAGA
Organism: uncultured Acetobacteraceae bacterium; assembly: GCA_964250815.1. Taxonomy (GTDB): domain Bacteria; phylum Pseudomonadota; class Alphaproteobacteria; order Acetobacterales; family Acetobacteraceae; genus CAHJXG01. The sequence goes on along the minus strand of CAXUIQ010000672.1, from coordinate 623 downwards.
TCGCCGAAGCGGCCCGATGGCCCGGTCTGCGCGGAAAGGGCGGCGCTGAACTGCTTCTGGCCGCCCGGCCGGCGCAGGAACAGCACCAGCCCACGCGCCACGGTGAGAGCGAGGGCATGCCCGTGGTCCTCCTCGACAAGCGCCAGAGCCAGGTCCATGCCGGCCGTGATGCCGGCCGAGGTCCAGACGCCGCCGTCACGAATGTAGATTGGCTCCGGGTCCACCCGCAGCCCAGGGTGACGGCGGGCGAGCTCGGTGCACCAGCGCCAGTGGGTGGTGACCCGACGGCCGTCCAGCAGCCCGGCCATGGCCAGGATGAACGCCCCGGTGCACACCCCCACCACGCGGCGGGAGCGCGGCGCCAGGTGGCGGACGAGCTTTTGGACCGCGGCATCTCCTGCTCGATTCCGCGCTCCCTCGCCGCCCGCGACGACCAGCGTGTCGAGGTCGGCACAAGCGAGCAACTCTTCCTCCGTCACGGTTGAGCCCAGGTCGAGACCGGCCGACGTACTTGGACTCCCGGATGCGGACACGATGTGGAACGCGACGTCATATAGCGGCGTGACGCTGTCGAAATCGCCGCTTCCACCCTGCTCGACGGCGCGGAGTTGCCCGGCTAGCGC
>CAXUIQ010000671.1:0-2206 GCA_964250815.1 uncultured Acetobacteraceae bacterium | reverse complement strand
GCCTGCTACATGGTGGAGGGCGGCGGCTCCAAGGACTTCGCCCGCATCCGCGGCATGGCGCACGGGGAGCCGGCGCTGTTCGCCTCCCTCCTCGACGTGCTGGTGGACGCGACGGTCGAGTACCTGTCCGGCCAGGTCGTCGCCGGGGCGGACGCCCTGATGCTGTTCGACAGTTGGGCCGGCGTGCTGTCGCCCCGGCTGTTCGCGCTGCACGTGACCGAGCCGACCCGGCGCATCGTGGAAGCCGTCCGTGCCCGGCATCCCGGCACGCCGATCATCGGCTTCCCGCGGCTCGCCGGCGTGCTGGTGGGCGCCTACGCCGAGCGCACCGGGGTCGATGCCGTGGCGCTCGACACCGGGGCCGAGCTGTCGGTCGCAACCGGGCTGGTGCCGGCGGCCGTCGCGACGCAGGGCAACCTTGATCCGCTCTCGGTGGTGGCGGGCGGGGAGGCCATGGCGGCGGAGGTCCGCCACGTGCTGCACGGCGCGCGGGGCCGCCCGCACGTCTTCAACCTGGGCCACGGCATCGTGCCGCAGACGCCGCCGGCGCACGTGGCGGAACTGGTGAGGCAAGTGAGGGCCGCTTAGCCCGGGGCCGCTTGACTGCGACTGCTTACTGTCCAACTTGGCAACCATGCCCCAACGCAAGATCGCCGTCGTGCTGTTCAATCTCGGCGGCCCCGACAAGCCGGCGTCGGTCCGGCCGTTCCTGGTCAACCTGTTCAAGGACCCGGCCATCCTGCGGGTGCCGTTCTTCGTGCGTCCCTGGCTCGCCCGCATCATCGCGCTGGCCCGCGTCAAGGCCGCCAGCGCCAACTACGCCATCCTGGGCGGCAAGTCGCCGTTGCTGGAACTGACGGAGCAGCAGGCCCGTGCGCTGGAAGACGCGCTGTCCGACATGAACGTGCGCTGCTTCGTGGCCATGCGCTACTGGCACCCGTTCAGCCTGGCCGCCGCGCGGGAGGTCAAGGCGTGGGACCCTGACGAGGTCGTGCTGGTGCCGCTCTACCCCCAGTACTCCACGACGACGACCGGCAGCAGCCTGTCGGCCTGGCGGGACGCGGCGGCGCAGGCCGGGCTGGTGACGCCGGTGAGCACCCTGTGCTGCTACCATTCCGATCCCGGCTACGCCCGCGCCACCGCGGCCATGGTCCGCCGGGCCTACGGGGACGCCCGGGCGGCGCTCGATCCCGCGGTGCCGCTGCGCATCCTGTTCTCCGCCCACGGCCTGCCGGAAAGCATCGTCAAGGCCGGCGACCCCTACCAGTTCCAGGTCGAGCGCACGGTGGCCGCGGTGGTCCGCGAGCTTGCCATGCCGGGCCTCGACCACACCGTCTGCTTCCAGTCCCGCGCCACGCCGCAGAAGTGGATCGACCCCAGCACGGAGGTCGAAATCGAGCGGGCGGCGCGCGACAAGACCGCCGTGCTGGTCGTGCCCATCGCCTTCGTGTCCGAGCATTCGGAAACGCTGGTCGAGCTTGACGTCGAGTACCGGGAGCTGGCGGAGAAGGAGGGCGTGCCGGGCTACTTCCGCTGCCCGGCGCAGAACAGCGACCCCGGATTCATCGAGGCCCTGGCCGAGCTGGTGCGGATGACGCTGGGCCGCGGCCCCGGCCTTTGCAGCTTCGTCGGCGGGCGCACCTGTCCCAAGCCGTTCGGCGACTGCCCGCACGCCCGCGCCGGCGCGCCCAAGCCCTTGCCGGCGTTGGCGCCCGCCTCGTGACGCCCAGGCTGTTGCGCTCCAGTCCGCTCCGCATGGTGATCTTCGACTGCGACGGGGTGCTGGTCGATAGCGAAGGCCCGTCCGCGCGGGTCACGGCGCACGAGGTCACCCTGCTCGGCTGGCCCATGGTGCCAGAGGAGGCGATGGCGCGCTTCACCGGGCTGCGCCTGTCCGACCTGCCGCGGCTGGTCGCGGCGCAGACCGGGCGCCCGGCGCCGGAAGGCTGGGTGGAGCACGTGCGCAGCCGGCTGATCGCGACGCTGGCCGAAGAATCGGAGGCGATGCCCGGCGCCGCCGACGTGCTTCGGGCGACGGCCGCGCTCGGGCTGCCCTACCGGGTCGCCTCCAACTCCTCGCACGAGGAGATGGCGGTGAAGTTCGCCCGCACGGGTCTCGCGCCGCTCGTTTCGGGCCGGGTGCACAGCGCGCGGGACGTGGCGGCCGGCAAGCCCGCGCCCGACGTGTTCCTGGCCGCCGCCGCGG
>CAXUIQ010000670.1:0-2207 GCA_964250815.1 uncultured Acetobacteraceae bacterium | reverse complement strand
GCGCGGTAGTAGCACAGCTCGAAGTGCAGGAACGGCCAGTCGCCGCGGCAGCCCCAGTTGCGGCCATACAGCGCCTCGTCCCCCGCCAGGTTGAGCGCGCCGGCCACCGGGACGCCGTTGTGCTCGGCCATCATCAGCACCACGCGGTCGCCCAGGCGCTCCGACAGCAGCGGGAAGAACTTGCGGGTCAGGTAGGCGCTGCCCCACTTGCGGTCCACGGTCGAGGTGTAGAACCTGTAGAACGCGTCCCAATGCCGGGGCGTGACCTCGTGCCCGCGCAGCGCCACGAAGTCCAGCCCGGCCGCGTTGGCGTCCCGCCGTTCCCGCTTGATCGACTTGCGCTTGCGGGAACTCAGCGCCCCCAGGAAGTCGTCGAAGGTCTTGTAGCCTGAGTTCTCCCAATGGAACTGCGTGCCCAGGCGTTGCAGCCACCCGGCGCGGCCCAGCGCCTCCCAATCCGCCCGGGTGCAGAACGTCGCATGGACGGAGGACAGCCCTAATTCATCGCAGGCTTGCGCGAGCGCGTAGCCCAGCGCCTCCGCCTCGACGCCGCCGCGGGCCAAGAGGCGGGGACCGGGCACCGGGCTGAACGGCACGGCCGCTTGCAGCTTCGGATAGTAGCTGCCGCCGCCGCGCTCGAAGGCGTTGGCCCAGCTATGGTCGAACACGTACTCGCCGTAGCTGTGCGACTTCGCATACATCGGCACGACGGCCACGATGCGGTCATGCTCGCGCAGCGCCGCGTGCTGCGGCAGCCAGCCGGTGCGCGCGTTGGCCGACCCGCTGTCCTCCAGCGCGCTCAGGAAAGCGTGGCTGACGAAGGGGTTGCCGGGTCCGGCGCAGGCATCCCAGTCGGCCGCGGGAATCTCGGCGATGTGGGGATGCAGCGTCAGCGTGAGGGTTGGCAGGCTGTCGGGCATCCGGGGGATATGGCGCGGAGGCCGCCCGAACAAAGCCTTCAATCGATTTCGAATAGGCCTTCAACCTCGACGGCGGCATCGAGCGGCAGGGCCGCAACGCCGATCGTGCTGCGCGCATGGCGCCCGGCCTCGCCAAACACCGCGACCGCCAGATCCGACGCGCCGTTCATCACCGCGGCGTGCTCCCTGAAGTCCGGCGGCGAGGCGATGAACCCGCCGAGCCGCACCACGCGCCGGACCCGGCCGAGGTCGCCGCCGCACGCCGCGCGCAGATGGGTCAGCACGTTCGCGAAGCACAGCCGGGCGGCGTGTTGCCCCTGCTCGACGCCGACCCCCGCGCCGACCTTGCCGGTGACGGCGACCTTGCCATCCACCGCCGGAAGCTGGCCGGACACGACGACCAGATTGCCGGTCACGACCCACGGCACGTAGTTGGCGAGCGGCGCCATGGCGGGCGGCAACTCGATGCCGAGTTCGGCCAAGCGCGCGTCGATGGGTGTCATCGCAGGGGCGTTCATCGCAGGTCCCTATCCGTTGGCCACCAGCCGCAGCCCGGGCCGCCGGGCACGGCGCTGGGCCGGCAGGTCCATGGGCAGCAGCGGCGCGTCCGCCGGGCCGTCATCGGCCGCGCCCGGCACGCCCTCCGGCACGTCGCAGCGCCCGAGGTAGGCGATGGCCAGGTTGCGGAACACGTAGTCGAGGATGGAGGTCGCGTGGCCGATGTCCGGATCGCCCTCCACCCGGCCGGCCGGCCCGAACCGGGTCAGGGTGAAGCTGTCCACGTAGTCCTGCAACGCCACGCCGTGCTGCAGCCCCAGGCTGACGGCGGCGGCCAGGCTGTCCATCATGCCGCGGAGCGCCGGGCCTTCCCGCGGCAGCGCGACGTGGATTTCGCCCAGGGTGCCGTCGGGGTACTCGCCGGTGCGGAGATAGACGCGGTGGCCCCCGACCGCGGCCTTCTGCGTGTAGCCCCGGCGCCGGGCCGGCAGTTCCCGGCGGTGCGGCGGCTGCGCCGGCGTGCTGCCTGCGACCGGACGGGGCGGCATGGCGTGCAGGAAGGGAGCCACGGCATCGTGCATCGCCTGGTGCGCCGCCAACCCCGCGGGCGCCAGGACGGGATCGCCCCCAAGCAGCCGGGCCAGCGCAGCCTCCGCCGTCATGCCCTGGGCCGCGAGCCGGGCCAGCGCCGCGCGGGTCAGCGCGCCGTCCGCACCCACGGGCGAGAAGCTGGGCGCGATGCCGCCAGTTTCGGCGCCTAGCAGAGCGTCGGCAGGACCTGGCGGCAGG
>CAXUIQ010000669.1:0-2209 GCA_964250815.1 uncultured Acetobacteraceae bacterium | reverse complement strand
GCGCTTCGGCCCGCGGCCCGCCTTCGACTTCCTGGGCCGCCGCACCACCTGGGCCGAGGCTGCCGACGCCACGGCGCGCATCGCCGCCGGGTTCCAACGTCTGGGCCATGCCAAGGGCGACCGGGTCGGCCTGCTGCTGCCGAACTGCCCGGCCTATCCCCTGCTGTTCTTCGGCGCGCTGCAAGCCGGCTTGACGGTGGTGAACTTCAACCCGCTCTACACCGTGCGGGAACTGGAAACGCAGGCGCGGGACGCCGAGATCCGGGCCATCGCCACGCTCGACCTCGCCGCGACCTATCCCAAGGCGGCGGCGCTGCTGGCAGGCGGCGCGGTTGCCAGCGTGATCGTCTGCCCGTTCGCCGACATGCTGCCCCGTGGCAAGCGCGCGTTGTTCCAGGTGCTGAAGCGGCGGGAGCAGGCCACGCCGCCGCGGGACGCCGCCCATATCTGGCTTGCGGACCTCGCCGCGCCGGGCGGGCCGCCGCGGCCCGTGGACATCGACCCGCAGCGCGACGTGGCGGTGCTGCAATACACGGGCGGCACCTCCGGCGTGCCCAAGGGCGCGATGCTGAGCCACGCCAACCTGTATGCCAACACGGTGCAAGGCGTCCGTTGGTTCAAGGACACCCGCATGGGAGAGGAGCGGACGCTTGCGGCGCTGCCGTTCTTCCACGTCTTCGCCATGACCACGGTGCTGCTGTTCTCCGTCCATGCCGGGGCCGAGATCGTCATGCTGCCGCGCTTCGAGGTGAAGGCGGCGGTCCGCGCCATCGCCCGGCGCCGCCCCACCTTCATGCCCGGCGTGCCCACCATGTTCAACGCCATCTCCGGCTACAAGGGCCGCGCCGACCTGACCAGCGTCAACTTCTGCATCAGCGGCGGCGCGCCCTTGCCGCCCGAGGTGAAGTCCCGCTTCGAGGCGCGCACCGGCTGCGTCGTGGTGGAAGGATACGGCCTGACGGAAACCAGCCCCTGCGCCGTGTGCAACCCGCCCGGCGGGCTGAACAAGACCGGCTCCATCGGCCTGCCCATGCCCGGCACCGTCGTCGAGTTGCGCGACCCCGCCGACCCCATGCGCCGCGTGCCGCCGGGCGAACGCGGCGAGCTGTGCATCAAGGGGCCGCAGGTGATGCTCGGCTATTGGCGGCGGCTAGAGGACACGGCGGCCAGCACTACGCCGGACGGCTTCTTTCGCACGGCGGACATCGCGGTGATGGACGGGGACGGCTATTTCTCCATCGTGGACCGCATCAAGGACCTGATCCTGGCCGGCGGCTACAACGTGTATCCCCGGGTTGTCGAGGACGCGGTGTATCAGCATCCCGCGGTTGCCGAATGCACGGTGATCGGCGTGCCCGACCAATACCGGGGAGAGACGGTGAAGGCGTTCGTCGCGCTGCAGCCCGGCGAGTCGTTGACCGCCTCGGCATTGCTGGCCTTTCTCAAGAACCACCTTTCGCCCATCGAGATGCCCAAGCAGGTCGAGTTCCGCGACACCCTGCCGCGCACGCTGATCGGCAAGCTGTCGAAGAAGGAACTGGTGGCGGAGGAGCGGGCGAAGCGGGAGGCGTCGCAAGGGGCCGCTTGACGGGCGGCGCGGACGACCTTACGTAAGCGTCAACTGCATGACCGGTGCGGCATATGCCTGACCTGTTCACCATCGGCGAGCTTGCGTCGGATTTCGCCCTGTCGCCGCGGGCGATCCGCTTCTACGAGGACCAGGGACTCCTGGCGCCGGAGCGCGCCGGGACGCAGCGCGTTTACACCAAGCGGGACCGCGCCCGGCTTCAACTGATCCTGCGCGGCAAGCGGCTCGGCTTCTCCCTTGCCGACATCCGGGAGTTCCTGGATCTGTATGACGCCGGGGGCGCCAACCGCCGGCAGATGGCGATGACGCTGGAGCGCACCCGCGCCCGCATCGCCGACCTCCAGCAGCAGCTTGAGGACATCACCATCACGCTGGCCGAGCTGCGCGACATGGAAGGCGACATCGCCTCCTACATCGCCGCGCACCCGGCGACCCCGCCCGCCTTGCGCGGCAACACCGACGCCGAAAGGACCGCACCATGACCCAGGCCGTGATCGCCGGTTTCGCCCGCTCCCCGTTCACCCCGGCCGGCAAGGGCGCCTTGTCCCGCGTGCGCCCGGACGACTTGATGGCCCAGGTGGTCCGCGCGCTGATCGAGCGCACCGGCGCGAAGCCCGAGGA
>CAXUIQ010000668.1:0-2212 GCA_964250815.1 uncultured Acetobacteraceae bacterium | reverse complement strand
GGCGCGGGCGGGGGGGGGGGGGGGGGGCGCCCCCCCCCCGCCCCCCCCCCCCCCCCCCCCACGGCTCGAAGATGCGGCTGCGCAGCAGCTCCGCGAAGCCGCGGCCCGTGCGCTCCTGCAGGATATCCGACAGGATGCGGAAGTTCTGGTTCACGTAGGAATAGCGGCTGCCCGGCGCGAATTGCAGCGTCCGGGTGCCGGCGATCACCCGGGCGGCCTCGGTGTCGCCGAACGCCGACTCCGCCGGCGCGCCGTGCAGCATCGCCACGGCCCAGTAGTCGCGCAGGCCCGACTGGTTGTGGCACAGGTGCAGCGCGCCGGGCGCGTCGCCTTTCAGCAGCGGCAGCCGCGCCCGCACGTCGGCGTCCAGCACGGACGGGTCGGGAAAGGCGTCCAGCACCAGGGCGCAGGTGAACTGCTTGGTGACTGAGCACATGCGGAACAGCGTCTGCGGCGTGAACGGGATGCGCCGCTCGGCGTTGGCCCAGCCCCAGGCGTGCCGCGCGAGGATCTCGCCCTGCCGCAGCACGGCCACAGCACCACCCGGCCCGGGGTAGGCGCGCGGCAGGGCTTGGAGCAGGCGGCCGATCCGGGCGCCGGGGGAAGTCGTCATGGCCGGCATCCTTGCCCATGGCGCGGCGGGGCGTAAAGCGTGCCGCATTGATGGCGCATGGCCTTCGCCCTACCATGGCGTGAATTGCCCCCGAACGACCCAGGAAACAACACGATGCGCCCATTGCTCGCCGCCGCATTCATGGCGCTCCTGTCCGCCGCCGCCGCCGCCGCCGCCGCCCGCGCGGCGGAGGTCATGCCCGCCATCGTGTTCGACATGGGCGGCAAGTTCGACAAGTCGTTCAACGAGGGCGTCCACGACGGCGCCGAGGCCTTCACCCGGGCCAGCGGCATCGCGGTGCGGGAGTTCGAGCCGCAGAACGACACCCAGCGCGAGCAGGCGATCCGCAACTTCGCCCGGCATGGCCAGACCCCGGTCATCGCGGTCAGCTTCAGCCAGGCGACCGCCGTGAAGGCGGTGGCGGCCGAGTTCCCGGCGCTCCGCTTCGTCATCATCGACGCGGTGGTGGAGGCGCCCAACGTGCAGTCCATCCTGTTCCGGGAGGAGCAGGGCAGCTACTTGGCCGGGATGCTGGCCGCCATGCGCAGCGCCACCGGCAAGATCGGCTTCGTCGGCGGCATGGACATCCCGCTGATCCGCAAGTTCGCCTGCGGCTACGCGCAGGGCGCGCATGCGGTGGACCCGAAGGTCGAGGTGGTGCAGAACATGACCGGCTCCACCGCCGCCGCCTGGGCCGACCCGGTGCGCGGCGCGGAGCTGGCCCGCTCGCAGATCGAGCGCGGCGCCGACGTGGTGTTCCATGCCGCGGGCGCGACGGGCATCGGCGTGCTGCAAGCGGCGGCGGACGCCGGCAAGTACGGGATCGGCGTCGATTCCAACCAGAACATGCTGCACCCCGGCCATGTGCTGACCAGCATGGTGAAGCGCGTCGATATCGCGACCCGGACGGCGCTGGAGACCGCCCGCGCCGGCACCTGGAAGCCGGGCACGCAGGTGCTGGGCGTTTCGGAGGACGGCGTGGGCCTGGCGTTCGACGAGAACAACGCGGGCCTGGTGACGCCGGAGATGCGCAGCCGGGTCGATGCGGCCAAGGCCGACATCGCCTCGGGCAAGATCAGCGTGCACGACTACCTGAGCGACAACGCCTGCCCGAACTGAGGGTGCCGGAACTGGCGGCATCAGCCGGGGACGCGCCGCCCGCGCCTGCGCTTGCCATCGAGCTGCGCGGCATCGACAAGCGGTTCGGCGCGGTGCACGCCTGCCGCGCGGTGGACCTGGCGGTGCAGGCCGGCACGATCCACGGCATCGTCGGCGAGAACGGCGCCGGCAAATCGACGCTGATGGCGATCATGCACGGCTTCTACCAGGCGGACGCCGGCGCCATCCTGGTGCGCGGCCAGCCCGTCGCGATCCGCGGCAGCCGCGACGCCATCCGGCTCGGCATCGAGATGGTGCACCAGCACTTCATGCTGGTGGGGCCGTTCACCGTGCTGGAAAACGTGCTGCTGGGCGCGGAGGGCGGGGCGCGGCTGGCGCCGGGTGCTGCCCGCGCCGCGGCCGCGCTGGGCCGGCTGGGCGCCGCCGGCGGGCTGCGCGTCGCTCCCCCTGCCCGCCTCGGGGCTCGGGCGGTGGGCGCGC
>CAXUIQ010000667.1:0-2216 GCA_964250815.1 uncultured Acetobacteraceae bacterium | reverse complement strand
GCGGCGCGGCGGCGGCGGTGCGGCGCGGGACGGGGCGCTGCGCCGCGTGATGGACGACGTGCGGGCGGCGACGGGCGACTACAAGGCCATGCTGGCGCTGCTCGCGCAGGCCGGGCAGGAGGTCGCGGCCGACGCCAGCCCGGCCTCCGGCCCGGCGCAGCACTTCCTGCGCTGGATGGCGGACGACAACTTCGTGTTCCTTGGGCATCGCCAGATCGTCGTCGGCGCGGACGGCGCGCTGTCGGCCGCTGCGGAGCAGAACCTTGGCCTGCTCCGCCGCCCCGGCGTGGCGGTGTTCGACGCGCTCGCGGACCTCGCCGCGGTGCCGCCCGCGGTCCGGGAAGCGCTGCTGGAGCCTGTGGCGCTGGTGGTCGCCAAGGCCAACCTGCGCTCCACGGTGCACCGGGCGCAGCACGGGGACGTGGTGGTGACGCGCCGCTTCGCGCCGGGCGGCGGAGTCGAGGGCGTGCGGCTGTTCTACGGGCTGTTCGCGGCGGCGGCGTACAACCGCAACCCGCGCTCGATCCCGATGCTGGCGCAGAAGGTCGATGCCATGCTCGCGGACTCCGGCGTCGATCCCGACAGCCACGACGGACGCGCGCTGCGCAACGTGCTGGACACCTGGCCGCGTGACGAGCTGTTCCAGGCGCCCAAGGCCGCCATCCTGGAGGGTGCGCGGCGGGCGCTCGATCTGCAACTGCGTCCGCGCGCCGCCCTGGTGCTGCGGCGGGACCCGTTCGAGCGGTTCGTTTCGGCCATCGTCTGGCTCCCGCGCGACGCCTTCGACACGCGGCTGCGGGAGCGCGTCGGCGGCATGTTGGCCCGCGCCTTCGCCGGGCACGTTGCCGCGTTCTCCGTCGCGCTGGGCGACGAGCCGTTGGCGCGGGTCAACTACATCATCGGCACGGTGCCGGGCGCGGTGCCGCCCGTCGATGCCGCCGTGCTGGAAGCCGCCATCCGGCAGGCCGCCCGCGACTTCCGCGACCGGCTGGGCGAGGCGCTGGTCGATGCAGAGGGCGAGGCGGCGGCGGCCGGGCTGATCGCCCGCTGGGGCGACGCCTTCCCGGCGGCGTACCGGGAACAGGCCACCGCGGCGCAGGGCGCGGCCGACCTCGCCTTGGCCGAGCGGGCCATCGCCGGACGCCGCGCCGCGACCCGGCTTGAGCAGCAGCCCGGCGCGCCCGCGGCCCACCTGATGCTGTGGGTGGCCCCGCCCGCCGCGCCGCCGCCGCTGGCCGCCACGCTGCCATTACTCGAAAGCCTCGACCTGCGGGCGATCCAGGAGGTGCCCTTCGACCTGGACCCCGCCGGCGCGCCCCGGGTCGTCTTGCAGGTCTTCCTGCTCCGGGCTGGGGCGGAGGCGGCGGCGGGACGGTTCCCGGCGTTGCTGGAAGCCCTGGACGCCTTGATGGACGGCCGGGCCGAGGCCGACGGCTTCAACCGCCTGGTGCTGCGCGCCGGGCTGACCTGGCGGGAGTGCTGGCTGCTGCGGGCGCTGTACCGTTGGCTGAAGCAGGTCGGCTTCGCCTTCAGCCAGACCAGCGTGGAGGCGGCGCTCGCCGCCCACCCGGCGGCGGCGCGCATCCTGGTCGATCTGTTCCATGCCCGCTTCGCGCCCGACCGGGCAGACCGGGAGGAGGCCGGGTTGGACGACGCCTGGGCCGCGCTGCTGGACGGGGTGGCCAACCCGGACGAGGACCGCATCCTGGCGCGGCTGATGACCCTGCTGCGCGCCGTGCTGCGCACCAACTTCCATCGGGACGACGCCTACCTCGTGCTGAAGATCGACAGCGCCGCCGCTGGCGACATGCCGCTGCCGCGGCCCTGGCGGGAAATCTTCGTGCATTCCGCCCGCACGGAGGGCTGCCACCTGCGCGCCGGCCCGGTGGCGCGCGGCGGCATCCGCTGGTCCGACCGGCGGGAGGATTTCCGCACCGAGATCCTGGGGCTGATGAAGGCGCAGCGCCTCAAGAACGTCGTCATCGTGCCCACGGGCGCCAAGGGCGGCTTCGTGCTGAAGCAGCCGCCGGCGCCGGGCGACCGCGAGGCGCTGATGGCGGAGGGCGTGGCCTGCTACCGCGTGCTGATCCGTGCCATGCTCGACATGGCGGACACGCTGGAGGGCGGCCGGGTCGTGACGCCGGCCGGCATCGTGCGGCGGGACGGCGACGACCCCTACATGGTCGCCGCCGCCGACAAGGGCACCGCGACGTTCA
>CAXUIQ010000666.1:0-2216 GCA_964250815.1 uncultured Acetobacteraceae bacterium | reverse complement strand
TACGGCATCGGCCGCTACGACGGCCTCGAAACCCTGCGCGTCGGCCCGGCGCCGCACGACTGCCTCCGCCTGATCTACGACGGCAGCGAGAAGCTCTACCTTCCGGTCGAGAACATCGAGCTGCTGAGCCGATTCGGCAGCGAAAGCGGCGGCGTGGCGCTCGACAAGCTCGGCGGCGCCGGCTGGCAGACCCGCAAGGCGCGCATGAAGCAGCGCATCCGCGACATGGCCGGCGAGCTGATCCGCACCGCTGCCGCCCGGCGCGTGCGGGAGGCCGCGAGCCTGGCGCCGGCCGAGGGAAGCTGGGACGAGTTCTGCGCCCGCTTCCCGTTTGCCGAAACGGAGGACCAAGCGCGAGCAATAAACGACGTGCTGGAGGACATGGCCGCCGGCCGTCCGATGGACCGGCTGATCTGCGGCGACGTGGGCTTCGGCAAAACGGAGGTCGCGCTCCGCGCCGCCTTCGTCGCCGCGATGTCCGGCGCGCAGGTCGCGGTCGTCGTGCCCACCACGCTGCTGGCCCGGCAGCACCACCGGACGTTCAGCGCGCGCTTCGCTGGGCTGCCGGTGAAGATCGCCCAGTTGTCCCGCATGGTGACGCCCAAGGAGGCGGCGGAAACCAAGCGCGGCCTCGCGAACGGCAGCGTCAACATCGTCGTCGGCACCCACGCGCTGTTGGCCAAGGGGGTCGAGTTCGCCGACCTCGAACTGCTGATCGTCGATGAGGAGCAGCACTTCGGCGTGTCCCACAAGGAGAAGCTGAAGCAGCTCAAGGCCGACGTGCACGTGCTGACGCTGACCGCGACGCCCATCCCGCGCACCCTGCAACTGGCGCTGACCGGCGTGCGGGAGATGAGCCTGATCGCGACGCCCCCGGTGGACCGGCTTGCGGTCCGCACCTTCATCTCACCGTTCGACAGCGTGGTGGTGCGGGAGGCGATCCAGCGCGAGCGCTTCCGCGGCGGCCAGGTGTTCTGCGTCGTGCCGCGGATCGAGGACATGCCGCGCATGGCCGAGCGCCTGCGCGAGATCGTGCCGGAGGCCCGCACCATCGAGGCGCACGGCCGCCTGGCGCCGACCGAGCTGGAGCGGGTGATGACCGAGTTCGGCGACGGCAAGTACGATGTCTTGCTGTCCACCAACATCGTCGAAAGCGGCCTCGACATGCCCGCCGTCAACACGCTGATCATCCACCGGGCCGACATGTTCGGCTTGGGCCAGCTTTACCAGCTTCGCGGCCGGGTCGGGCGCGGCAAGCAGCGCGGCTACGCTTATCTCACCTGGCCGCAGAACCACCGGCTGTCCGCGGCGGCGGAGAAGCGGCTGGACGTGATGCAGACGCTGGACAACCTAGGGGCGGGCTTCACGCTCGCGTCGCATGACCTGGACATCCGCGGCGCCGGCAACCTGCTGGGGGACGAGCAGTCGGGTCATATCCGCGAGGTCGGCATCGAGCTGTACCAGCAGATGCTGGAGGACGCGGTGGCCGAGATGCGGGCCGAGCGGGGCCGCAAGCGGACCGAGGACCGGGACTGGACGCCGAACATCCAGCTCGGCCTGCCGGTGCTGATCCCCGAGGACTACGTGCGCGACCTGCCGGTGCGCCTGGGCCTCTACCGCCGCATCGGCGCGTTGGCGTCGGATGCCGAGACGCAGGCGATGGCGGCTGAGCTGGTGGACCGCTTCGGCCCGCTGCCCGCCGAGGTCGATAACCTGCTGCAAGTGGTGACGCTGAAGCGGCTTTGCCGGGAAGCAGGCGTGGAGAAGGTGGAGGCGGGGCCGAAGGGCATGGTGATCGGGTTCCGCGGCAACGCCTTCCGCAACCCGGCGGGGCTGATCGCCTGGCTGAACACCCGCAAGGGCACGATCCGGCTGCGCCCGGACCACAAGCTGTCGGTCGCCAAGGAGATGGGGGTGGCCGAGCGCATGAGCCTGGGGCGGGACGTGCTGGCGAACCTCAACCGGATCGCGGCCCAGGCCGCCAAGGCGGCGTAGGTTCAGCGGCGGTCCGGACCTGGACTGCGTGCCGACGGGCGGCCCGTCGTCGCCGACAGGTCGGTGCCGTTGATCGACACCTTGTTGTCGCGGTAAGCGATGTTCCAAACCAGGCGGCCCTCGACCGTCTGGCTGATGCCTTTGGCGAAGACGAGAAGCGGCAGCACGCTTGCCAGCTCGGGGGCGGCATTGACGCGCGCAAGCAGGTCGTCGAAGTGGGC
>CAXUIQ010000665.1:0-2219 GCA_964250815.1 uncultured Acetobacteraceae bacterium | reverse complement strand
CCCATGATGAGGAAGGCCGCGATGACGCCGAACGACACCAGGTACACCGCCCGCCGCACGAAGTCCGCCAGGTTCGCCGCCCCGCCCGCCGCGGTGAACACCAGGAACAGCGGCCCCATCACCAGCAGAACGCCCGCGAACCTGCTCCAGAACCGCGCCCCCACGTCCTGCCCGCACACGAGCTGCAGCACGCCGAACAACGGCTTGCGGATGACCAGGGCGACGACGCTGGTGAGGCTGAGCGTGAGCACGGCGGCGACGATGAGCTGCAGCCAATCCACGGCGAGGCCGGGGTCGTTGGAAGGAACCATGAGTGTTCTCCTGTGCAGGTTGCACACCGGGGCAGCGCAACGCCCGTGCCAGGGATGGTGGCCCCGCTAAGTCGTTGTTCATGCCTGCTGCGCCCTGGCTCACCTGCATTCCCGGGCAACATGCCACCCTGGCGGAGTGTCAACGGCGTTGACACCGGCGCGCGGCCAGGGCTTCGAATCCAAGTTTCATCTGACCTGAGTGTTGAGGAGTTGTTCGAGGTAGCTGGGGGTCCAACCTGCGACTTTGCGGCGGAGCTTGATGGATTTTTTGTCCTTTGCGGACCTGACCAGGTTGAGGGCGAAGTGCCGCACGACGGCCATGTTCTTGGCTCCGAAGCCCTTCCGCAGCCGGGATTGGTCTTCGCCGAAGGTGACATCGAGTATCCAATGCAGGCTGTTCTCGATGCCCCAGTGGCCCCGGACGGCGTGAGCCGCCTTGCTCGCGTCGAGTGATGCCGAGGAGATGTAGAAGCGGTTTTCCGCATGCATTGCCTGGCCGCGCTGGATGCGCGCCTCGACGCGGATGATGCAGGCCGCACCCGGGAGCCGCAACTCGCCAGGGAAGCGCCGGTCGCCCGACAGCCAATCGACCTCGCGCATGACGGTTGTGGTGCGTTGCTCGATGCGGCCATGGCCCTTGTCGTGCTCGACGTGGGCGTCGACGGTGCCGGATGGGGCGGTGGCGAAGCAGGCCTCGACCTCGGCGCGCAGCGTGGGCTGGTTGGCCTTGACGGTGAGCAGGTAGTCGGCGCCGGCGTCCTTGATGGCGGTGGCGATGGTCGCGTTGGTGGCAATGGCATCGATGGAGACGAGAGCGTCGCGCAGGCCGCCGTTCTCGGCCAGCCGGGCCAGCAACACCGGGATTGCGGTCAGTTCATTGGACTTGTCGGCCACGGCTTCCTGGCCGAGCACGAGGCGCGAGGTGGTGGCAAAGGCGGAAACAAGGTGGATCGGGCCTTCGCCGGCGGCGCGGTCGTGGCTGCGGCGCGAGGTCTTGCCGTCTATGGCGACGAAATCGGGGCGTTCGGGCCATGTTTCGCGCACCCAGGTGGTGAAGGCGGCCGAGAACAGGGCCGGGTTGATGCGGTTCATCAGGATGGTGAGCCAGCGGCCGCCGGGGGTGCCATGCTCAAAGGGCAGTTGGCGGCGCAGAAAGTCGAGGTGGGCCTCGCCCCAGGCGGCGATGTGGTCGTAGTCGTCGCAGTCGGCCATGGTGCCGCACACGACCAGCAGGAGGATCTCGGCCAAGGGGTGGGCGATGCGGCGGACGTCGCGCGGGTCATCAATGGTGGAGAAGTGCTCAAGCAGGAGGCCGAGGCGGGACTTTTCCGAGACTTGGGACGGAAGCAGCGACATGGGGGCACTCCGAATCGGCGTGCGCCCTATCGAATCGAACCAGCGTCAATATGTCACCCGCTGAAACATGAGTTCGTGGCCCTGGGGGGATGGGCGCCATGCTTGCGCGGGCCGGGCCGCTTGGCTAGTTTACGGTCCTTTACCGCCAGCACGTGGCAATACGGGGGACCCGTGGGTCGCAACGCCAACGTCATCGGCCGCCGCTGCGAACGCGCCGTCGTCACGGCCTATCGCGAGCTGCGGAGCCACGGCAACGCCGACCCCGAGGCGTTCCGCGCCTGCACCACGCTGTACCGCATCCACCACCCCGACGCCTCCCTGAACGAGGCGCGGCGGCTGGTGGCCGAATGGATCGACCATCACGTGGTCAACGCCAGGACGGGTCCGACGCCGGGCTGCGACTGCGGCTGAGGAAGCGCCCAGGCGATGGACGCCCGCGCCAGGGCGTCGATCGTGTCCGTCAGCGGCACCCCGAGCGTGTGCCACGGCCCGGCCCCGATGCCGAGCGGGATTTCCGTGCAGCCCAGCACCACCGCCTGCGCGCCCCGGCCG
>CAXUIQ010000664.1:0-2223 GCA_964250815.1 uncultured Acetobacteraceae bacterium | reverse complement strand
CGGCCGGACCGAGGTCGCCGTCGGCGGTTTCCGGCAAGCCCATGACCAGGGCCGCGGGCAGCAGAAGAGCCAGGCCGGGCGCGGCGCTGCGCCCGGTGGCGACCTGCAGCTTGCCCGCGCCGGCGCGCAACGCGGCCTCGGCGGACAGCAGGGCGGCGCCGGGCACGGCACGGTTGCCGCCGGCGACCAGCACCCGGCCGCGCTGGTCCTTGCCCTCGCCCGGCGGCGGCAACGGCATCGTGCGCAGCAGGTCCGGAGTGATGGCGGCGCTCATAGCCCCATTCTCAACGAATGCGCCCTCATAGCGCCCCCCCCGGGCTGTCGGGCGCGTCCGTCACCGGCTCGCCTTCCCGCTCCATGGGGACCGTGTGGTTGTAGCGGAGGAGTTGCAGGCCCTGGGCGCCGGGCGCGTACTCGGTGACGCTGCAATTGGCCACGTCGCCTTCCCGGTCCACGGCGAGGATTTGGGCTTCGTCCATGTCCTCCAGCAGGTAGCGCAGGCAGAGCACGACGACCTGGTGCGCGACGATCAGCACGCGCTGCCCCTCGTGGTGCAGGAACAGCGTGTCGAGCAGGCTGCGCAGCCGCAGGATCACGTCGCACCAGCTCTCCCCGCCGGGCGGGCGGTGGTAGAACTTGCCGAGCAGGGTGCGGAAGCGGGCCTGGTCGGGGAACTCGGTCTCGATGCCCATGCGGGTGAGCAGGTCGAGCACGCCGAACTCCTTTTCCCGCAGGCGCTCGTCGATGGCGAAGCGGGAAGGCTGGACCGGAGTGCCACCCTGGGCGTGGACGCGCACCGCCGTGTCGCGGGCGCGGAGGTAGGGAGACACGAGCACCGCCTCCGGCTGCCGGTCCCGGGGCAGGCCTGCGAACCAGCGGCCGAGCGCGTCGGCCTGGCGCTCACCGAGCGGGCTGAGCGGCACGTCCACGTCGCGGATGTTGAGGTCGATGCGCGGGAGGCCTGCCGTCATCGCCGCGTCGCGGGCAACGTTGCCGGCGCTCTCGCCGTGCCGCACGATCCACAGGTGGCCGGGCCATCGCTGCTGCATTGGTTCCATCGCCCGGAGAGGACGCCCTATGTGGTTCGAAAGGGCGTTCAACGGCCTAGCGGCCCGCGGGTTGCCCGGCCGATGCGACCAAGCGCGGCAGGAGGGCGGCCGGGTCGGGCGGTCGGGCGCGGCGGACCCGGCGCAGCGCCACCGCCATGAACGGACGGTCCCGCAGCGGCGTCGGCGGCGGGCCGTGCCGCGCGAGGAAATCGCGGATCATGTCGTCGGCGTGCTCCGGCAGCGCCGCGTAGCCACGGGCGTAGATGACCTCCTTGATGGCCGCGGTCTCCAGCCGCCCGCGCATGTGCTGGACCCGGCGGCGCAGGTGCCGGCGCACGTCCGCCGGGCGGAACGGGGACAAGGAGGCGATCTCGTATGTGGCCTCCTTGACCCCGACCACCCGGCGGTTCTCCCAAGGTTGCGCCAGCGGGTCGAGGTCGTGCGCCGCCATGGAGCCGAGCAGGCCGTCGCCGCGGTACAGGCCGATCGGAAGGCGCAGGCCGCGCCCGGCCAGCCGGTCGATGAACTCGCGCCGGGGGGCGTAGAGCTGCCCGTGGGTGACGCCGCCCACGGCGAGCGTCCTCTCGACGGCCAGCGGCTCCGACCGGCCGTTGGCGGCGATGCCGGTGGCGAGCCGCGCGTCCGGGCGGGAGGCCAACGTCCGGGCGAAGCCGCACAGGCTGTCCGGCCCGATCACGGCGTAGGCGTCCACGCAGCAAAGGGCGTCGGCCGGCACCCGCAGGTCGTGGAAGAAGCGGTTGATCGCGTTCGACTTGTCGGCGTGGGCGAACCGGTAGATCTCGATGGGCAGCCCGCCCGCCCCGGCAGCCCGCAGCGCGGCGGCGGCGCTGTCGTCGGTGGTGCCGTTGAGCAGCACGGTGGCGAGCACGCGCCGTCCCTTCGCTGCGCGGGCGATGCTCGCGATGCACTGGCCGATGCGGGACGCCTCGTTGCGGCCGAACACGCCGACCTGCCAGTCCCACGCCGCACCACCCGTCATCGCCAAGCCTCCTTGCCGCGCCGGAGCTATGGCCCGCCGGGCTTATGCGCGCCAAGGTTGCATACGATGCCGGCAAGACACAACGGCCCTCGGGTCGCAGGCAGCGCGCCGGGCGCGGCTTTTGCCATGGCACCCGGCCATGTATAGAGGCCCGATGCCCGGTATCCGCCCCTC
>CAXUIQ010000663.1:0-2228 GCA_964250815.1 uncultured Acetobacteraceae bacterium | reverse complement strand
GGCAAGCGCGTCGATGGCGTGTTCGGCATGTGGTACGGCAAGGGACCCGGCGTGGACCGCAGCGCCGACGCGCTCCGATGCGCCAACATGATCGGCACGGCGCGGCTGGGCGGCGTCTTGGCCGTGTCGGGAGATGACCATGCGGCGCACTCCTCGGTGTTCCCGCACCAGACCGACGGCATTTTCGAAAGCGTGCAGATTCCCGTGCTGCAGCCGGCCGACGTGGGCGAGATCCTGGACTACGGCCTCGCCGGCATCGCGATGTCGCGCTACGCCGGGCTTTGGGTCGCGCTGAAGACGATCGCGGAAACGGCGGAGCAGTCCGCGGTCGTGACCGTCCTGAGCGCGCGGCCGTTCGTCACGCCGGACCGGACGTTGCCGCCGCACGGCCTCAACCTCGATCCGCATCTCCCCTGGCCGGCCGAGCGCGCCGAGCTTGAGCGGCGCATGGTGGAGGAGCGGCTCCCGGCGGCGCAGGCCTGGGCGCGGGCGAACCGGTTGGACCGGCTCATGCACGGGCGGGCCGAAGCGACCATCGGCATCGTCACGGTCGGCAAGGCGCACCACGACGCGATGCACGCCCTGCGCCGCCTGGGCCTCGACCGGCACCCCGACATCGCCGTTTACAAGGTCGCGCTGTCCTGGCCGCTGGAGACCGAGGGGGCGCGTGAGTTCGCCCGCGGCAAGCGTGCGCTCTTGGTGCTGGAGGAGAAGCGGGCGAACGTCGAGGTGCAGCTCCGGTCGGCCCTCTACGACTTGGCGGAGCGTCCCAACGTCGAGGGCAAGCTCGACCGGGACGGCGCACCGCTGCTGCCGGCGACGATGGAGCTGTCGCCGGAGCTTGCCATGGCCGCCCTCGCCCGCGTGCTGCGCCGTTGCGGAATGGACATCGAGGAGCCGGCGGCCGCCGCCGCCCCCGTCCGCACGCCCGGCCTTCTGACGCGCGCCCCGACGTTCTGCGCCGGGTGTCCACACGGCACCAGCACGCGCCTGCCGGACGGCAGCTTCGGCATGGCGGGGATCGGCTGCCACACCATGGCGCTGACCACGTCCGAGGGCACCAAGACATTCAGCCAAATGGGCGGCGAGGGCGTGCCTTGGGTCGGCCTCGCGCCGTTCACCGCGACGCCGCACATGTTCGCCAACATGGGGGACGGCACCTACCAGCACTCGGGCCTGCTCGCGATCCGCCAGGCCGTCGCGGCCGGTGCCCCGATCACCTACAAGATCCTGTTCAACGACGTGGTGGCGATGACGGGCGGCCAGCCGGCGGAGGGCGGGCCGACGGTGCCCAGGATCGCCCAGCAACTGGCGGCAGAGGGCGTGGGCCTGAGCGCCGTGGTGGCCGACGACCCGGCGCGGCTGCCCGCCGCCGCCGCGCTGCCGCCGGGCGCGCTGCGCCATGGGCGCGACGACCTCGATGCGGTGCAGCGGCGGATGCGCGAGTACCCCGGCGTCAGCGCGATCATCTACGACCAGGTCTGCGCCACGGAGAAGCGCCGCCGCCGCAAGCGCGGCAAGATGGCGGCTGCCGAGACCCGCGTCGTGATCAACGAGCGCGTCTGCGAGAACTGCGGCGACTGCACGGCGCAGTCGCACTGCATCGCCATCGAGCCGGTCGAGACCGACCACGGCCGCAAGCGGCGCATCAGCCCGACAAGCTGCAACACCGACCTGTCCTGCCTCAAGGGGTTCTGCCCAAGCTTCGTCACCACGAAGTCCGACGCGCCGCAGGCCGCTGGTAGCGACCCGGCCGCGGCGTGGGCCGCACGCGAAGCAGAGCTTGCCGCGGGCCTGCCCGAGCCGGTGCTGGCCGATGCCGCCTTGCCTTGGCGCGGCCGGTTCGCGGGCATCGGCGGCGGCGGGATCGTGACCTGCGGCGCCATCGTCGCGATGGCGGCGCACCTTGAGGGCCGGCAGGTCAGCACGCTGGACTTCACCGGGCTTGCGCAGAAGAACGGCGCGGTCGTGTCGCATGTGCAGATTGCCGAGGCCGGGTTGGATGTCGTGCGAATCCCGCGCGGGACGGCGGACCTGCTGCTGGCCGCCGACCTGGCGGTAAGCGCCGGGCCGGACGTGCTGGGGCGCTGCGGCCGGGACGCGGCGGTGGTCGGCAACCTCGACCTGCAAGCCGGCGCGGCCTTCATGGGCGACCGCGACGTGCGGGTGGACGCGGGGCTGCACCGCCGGGCCATTGGCCGGGCCACCTCCGCCGAGCGGTCGCGCTT
>CAXUIQ010000662.1:0-2230 GCA_964250815.1 uncultured Acetobacteraceae bacterium | reverse complement strand
GCCGCCAACTCCGGGCGCAGCAGGCCGGACGCCGCGGACCCCTCGACCAGCCGCGGCATGTGCCGCCGCCCCAGGCCGCACGCCGCCAACAGCTCGTCGTCCCAGTCCCGCGCCGCGATGTCGAGCCAGAGCGTGCCGGAAGCGTCGGACATCTCCCCCACGCGCTCGCCCGTCAAGCAAAGCCGCACGTAGTCCTTGGGCAGCAGCACCGTGCCGAGCCGCGCGAACACCTCCGGCTCGTGCCGCTGCACCCACAGCAGCTTCGGCGCCGTGAAGCCCGGCATCGCCCGGTTGCAGGCGCGGGTGCGGAAATCCGGCACGCGGCGCTCCAGCTCGGCGCACTCCGCGCCGGCGCGGCCATCGTTCCACAGGATGGCGGGGCGCAGCACGGCGTCGCCGTCGTCCAGCAGCACCGCGCCGTGCATCTGCCCCGAGAGGCCTATGCCGTCGAGGCCGGCCCAGGCTTTGGGCGCCGCGGCGCGGACCTGCGCCACCACCTCCTCCGTCGCGCGCCACCACGCGGCCGGGTCCTGCTCGGACCATTGCGGGCGCGGGCGCTGCACGTCGAGCGGCGACGAGGCTTCCGCCAGCACGGCCTGCGCGTCGTCGATCAGCAGCGCCTTGACGGAGGAGGTGCCGGCGTCGATGCCGAGCCAGCTCATGCGCGCGCCGTCCTTGGATGGGTCATGCTGGCTCCGTGCGCCCTGGCCGCCCGCCGCCGGGCCGGGCAGGCCGTGACGCTATGGTTGCAAGGGGCCGAACGCAAGTGCCGGACGGGCGCAGAAACGCCCTCCCGGCCCGGTGCGGGTTCAGCTATGATGGCCTGAACGCCGGCGGGCCTGAACCGCCGGACCATCAGGGAAGGAACAAGCATGAAGATCACCCGTCGAGGCTTCGCCGCGGGCGCGGCGCTGCTGCCGCTGGCCGGCGCTGCCCGGGCGCAGGCTGCCGGGCCGGTGGATGCCAGCAAGGTGTCCAAGGACCTGAGCCAGAACGCGGCTGGCAAGAAGTGGCAGGTCGCCACCGTTGTGAAGGTGGACGGCATCGCCTGGTTCGACCGCATGCGCGCGGGCGTGGAGCAGTTCGGCCGCGACACCGGGCACGACGCCTGGATGGTCGGGCCGAGCCAGGCCGACGCCGCCGCCCAGGTGCAGCTGGTCGAGAACCTGATCGGCCAGGGCGTGGACGCCATCTGCATCGTGCCGTTCTCGGTGGAGGCGGTGGAGCCGGTGCTGAAGAAGGCGCGCGACCGCGGCATCGTCGTGGTGGCGCACGAGGCCAGCAACCTCCAGAACGCCGACCTCGTCATCGAGGCGTTCGACAACCGGGCCTACGGCGCGAAGCTGATGGAGGAGCTGGGCAATCGCACCGGCGGCCAGGGCAAGTACGTGGCCACCGTCGGCAGCCTCACCAGCCAGTCGCACATGGAATGGATCGACGGTGCGGTGGCCTACCAGAAGGAGCACTTCCCGCAGATGCAGGAGGCCGCGCCCCGGGTCGAGAGCTACGACGACGCGGAGGTCGCCTACAACAAGCTGAAGGAGGTGCTGACCGCGCATCCGGACCTGCGCGGCATCATCGGCGCGCCGATGCCGGCGAGCGCCGGGGCCGGCCGGCTGATCGCCGAGCGCGGCGCCAAGGGGAAGGTGCAGTTCAGCGGCACCGGGCTGGTGTCGGTCGCCGGGCAGTACCTGCGGGACGGCGACATCCAGTACATCCAGTTCTGGGACCCGGCCGTGGCCGGCTACGCCATGTCGGTGCTGGCGGCGATGCGGCTCCGCGGCCACAACATGGAGATCAAGCAGGGGCTGGACCTCGGCCTGGACGGCTACCACAGCCTGCTCGCGCCCGACCCCAAGCGGCCGGGGCTGCTCTACGGCGCGGGCTGGGTCGGCGTGACCAAGGAGAACATGGGCCAATATAATTTCTGAGGCGTCTCCCGGCGCCCCGCCCGTCCTGGCGCTGCGTGGCGTGTCCAAGCGGTTCGGCGGCGTGCAGGCGCTGGACCGGGTTTCGTTCGGGGTCGCGCCCGGCGAGGTCCGCTGCCTCGCCGGCGAGAACGGGTCGGGCAAGAGCACCGTCATCAAGGTGCTGAGCGGCGTGCACCGGGCGGACAGCGGGGAGGTCGTGCTGGCCGGCGTTTCGCGCGCCGCCCTGACCCCGCGGGAAGCCATCGCGGCCGGGGTGCAGGTGATCTACCAGGACTTCTCCCTGTTCCCGAACCTCACGG
>CAXUIQ010000661.1:0-2231 GCA_964250815.1 uncultured Acetobacteraceae bacterium | reverse complement strand
GGCGGCAACTTCACCGTGACGACGGGCAAGTGCGGCGGCAGCGGGAGCTGACGATGCCGGGGCGGGTTGCGGGGCGGCTCCTGGGCGGCCTCCTCCTCGCCCTGCTGCTCGGCGTGCCGGCGTGGGCGCAGCCGTCGCTGCTGGCCCCGCTCGGCAACTCGTCGTTCGAGGACATCCGGCGCGGGGTGGAGGCGCTGGCCGTCTCCGGCGACCCGCGGGCTGGCCCGGTGCTCGATGCGTTGCAGGCCGGGCGCCTGCTGGTGCAGCCCGGCGGCGCGCTGTTCATCCGCGAACCCGGCGGCGCATTCGTTTCCGCCGAGACCGGCGCGCCCGCCGAAGCCGACAACCTCCGCCCGGTGCGGGTCAACAACGCCGTGCGCCGGGCGGTGGACGCCGCCATGGGGGCCTTGCGCCTGTTCGCCCCCGACCTGGCTGTCCGGGCAGAGGCCGCGCAGGCGGTGTTCAAGTCCCGCGACGCCGCAGCGCTCCCGGCGCTCGACCGCGCGCTGGCCGGGGAGCGCGACGCGGGCGTGCGCGCCGCCATGCGCCAGGCCCGCGCCGCCGCCGTGCTGGCCAGCCCCGATGCGGCGGACGCCGACAAGCTCGCAGCCGTCGCGGTGCTGCGCGCCCGGGGCGACCTGGACGCCCGCGGGATGCTGGCCTCCTTGCCTGCCCCCTCCCCCGCCGTGGCCACTGCCGCGGCCGAAGCCGTGGCCGGCATCGACCGCACCTTGAAGTTCTGGGGCCTGGCGCAGGGGGCGTTCTACGGCCTCAGCCTCGGCTCCGTGCTGCTGCTGGCGGCGGCCGGGCTTGCCATCACCTTCGGCGTCATGGGCGTCATCAACATGGCGCACGGCGAGATGGTGATGATCGGCGCCTATGTGACCTTCGCGGTGCAGGAACTCATCCGCGCCTTTGCCCCCGGCCTGTTCGGCGCCAGCCTGTTCATCGCGGTGCCGCTGGCGTTCCTGGCGTCGGGCGGCCTCGGGGTTCTGATCGAGCGCGGCCTGATCCGCTTCCTGTATGGCCGTCCGCTGGAGACCTTGCTCGCCACCTTCGGCCTGTCGCTCGTGCTGCAGCAGGCCGTGCGGTCGATCTTCGGGCCGTCCAACCGGGAGGTCGGCACGCCCGCCTGGATGAGCGGGGCCGGGCGGATCGGGCAGTTGACGCTGACCTACAACCGGGTGGCGATCATCGTCTTCGCGCTCCTCGTGCTGCTCGGGCTGATGGCGGTGCTGCGCTTCACGCCGCTCGGCCTGCGGATGCGGGCGGTGACGCAGAACCGGCGCATGGCCGCCGCCATGGGCATCCGCACGGGGAGCATCGACGCGCTGACCTTCGGCCTCGGCTCCGGCGTCGCCGGCATGGCGGGGGTGGCGCTCAGCCAGATCGACAACGTGAGCCCCAACCTCGGCCAGGGCTACATCATCGACAGCTTCATGGTGGTGGTGTTCGGCGGCGTCGGCAACCTGTGGGGCACGGCGCTGGGCGCGCTGACGCTGGGCGTGGTCAACAAGTTCCTGGAGCCGGTGGCAGGCGCGGTGCTGGGCAAGATCGTGGTGCTGGTGCTGCTGATCCTGTTCATCCAGCGCCGGCCCCGCGGCATGTTCCCGTTGAAGGGGCGGGCGGTGGAGACATGAGGGCCAGAAAAACATGAGAGGGGTGGCGACGCCCGCGACGCTGCTTCTGGTGCTGGGCGGCGCGCTGCTGCTGGCCGGGCTGAACCTCGGCACCGTGCCCGGCGATGCGCTGCATGTGCCCACGTACGTCGTGTCGCTTGTCGGCAAGTACCTGTGCTTTGCGATCCTGGCGCTGGCGGTGGATCTGGTTTGGGGCTTCGCGGGCATCCTGAGCCTCGGCCACGCCGCGTTCTTCGCACTCGGCGGTTACGCGATGGGCATGTACCTCATGCTGCAAATCGCCGGGCGCGGGCAGTACGGCGCGGCGCTGCCGGACTTCATGGTGTTCCTGAACTGGCATGCGCTGCCGTGGTACTGGCACGGCTTCGGGCAGTTCCCGTTTGCGCTGCTGATGGCGATGCTGGCGCCGGGGCTGCTCGCTTTGGTGTTCGGCTGGCTCGCCTTCCGCAGCCGGGTCACGGGCGTGTACCTGTCCATCATCACCCAGGCGCTGACCTACGCGCTGATGCTGGCGTTCTTCCGCAACGACATGGGGTTCGGCGGCAACAACGGGCTGACCGACTTCAAGGAAATCCTGGGCGCGCCGCTGTC
>CAXUIQ010000660.1:0-2239 GCA_964250815.1 uncultured Acetobacteraceae bacterium | reverse complement strand
GTGGATGCCGGGCTGCCGCCGGGGGTGGTGCAACTGGTGTTCGGGGTGCCGGCGGAGATTTCCGGCTATCTCATCCCGCATCCGGTGATCCGCAAAATTTCGTTCACCGGGTCCACCGCGGTCGGCAAGCAGTTGTCCGCGCTGGCGGGGGCGCACATGAAGCGGGTCACGATGGAACTCGGCGGCCATGCCCCGGCCATCGTGTTCGAGGACGCGGACGTGGCGGCTGCGACCAAGCAGCTCGCGGCGGCGAAGTTCCGCAACGCCGGGCAGGTCTGCGTCAGCCCGACGCGCTTCCTGGTGCAGGACTCCGTGTTCGACCAGTTCGTCGAGGGCTTCACGGCGGCGGCAAGCAAGCTCAAGGTGGGCGACGGCCTGGCGGAAGGCACGCAGATGGGGCCGCTCGCCAACCCGCGCCGGGTGCAGGCGATGGAGGGGTTCATCGCGGACGCCGTGCAGAAGGGCGCCGAGGTCCGCACCGGCGGCAAGCGCATCGGCAACAAGGGCAACTTCTTCGAGCCGACGGTGCTGACCGGGGTAACGCCCGAGATGCGGGTGATGAACGAGGAGCCGTTCGGGCCGCTGGCCCTGGTGGCGCCGTTTTCCGGCATGGACGACGTGGTGGCGGAGGCGAACCGCCTGCCGTTCGGGCTGGCGAGCTATGCCTTCACCCGGTCGGCCAGGACCGCCGCGTCCATCGGCGCTGCGGTGGAGGCCGGGATGATGACGATCAACCACATCGGGCTGGCGCTGCCGGAGGTGCCGTTCGGCGGCGTGAAGGACAGCGGCTACGGCAGCGAGGGCGGGACGGAGGCGATCGAGGGCTACCTCAACATCAAGTTCATCACGCAAGCCGGGCTATAAGGCGTCGAGCGCCGGGCGCAGGTGGCCACGGTGCCGGGCCAGCAGCGCCTCGGCGTCCGCCCGGGTCAGGCCGTGGAGGATCAGTAAGGCGGTCTTGACCGTCCCGTCCGCCTCGGACAGCGCGGCCGCTGCGGCGTCCGGCGTGCAGTCGGAAAGGGTTCGCAGCATCCGGACCGCACGGGCGCGGAGCTTGGCGTTGCGGGCGGCCATATCGACCATCTGCCCGCGGTACACCCGGCCGAGCCGGACCATCAGCAAGGTGCTGAACAGGTTGAGCGCCACTTTCTGCGCGGTGCCGGCCTTCATGCGGGTGGACCCGGCAATCGGCTCCGCCCCGGTCTCGATCAGGACCGCGTGGTGCGCGGCGGCGAGCAGGGGCGCCCCCGGGCTGTGGGCGACGGCGACCGTAAGCGCCCCGGCGGCGCGGGCGGCTTGGAGGCAGGCCAGCGTGTAGGGCGTGGCGCCGCTGGCGGCGAGGGCCAGCAGGACGTCGGGCGGGCCTAGTCCGGTCCTGGCGACATCGCGCCGGGCCAAGTCGTCCCGGTCCTCGGCGTTCTCGGCCGCTTCGACCAGCGCGGAGTCGCCGCCGGCCATCAGGAACACCAGCCGGTCGCGCGGCCAGGCGAAGGTGGGCGTCAGCTCCGCGCCGTCCTGGACGGCGATCCGCCCGGACGTGCCGGCGCCGGCATAGGCGAGGCGTCCGCCATCCTGAAGGCGCTCAGCCGCGGCGTCCGCCGCTTCGGCCAGGGCGGGCAAGGCCGGGCGCACCGCCGCCACGGCCGCCATCTGGCTTTCCAGCAGCGCATCCAGGATGTCCGGGGATGGCCAGGAGTCCATGTCGGCGAAACGCTCGCTCGTCGCCTCGGTGGCGGGAAGCGGCCGGTCAGACATCGCCGCGGGAAGCGGCGTATCAGACCCCGCCGCAGGCAGCGGCGTGTCAGACATCCACGTCCTCGACGGTGCGGGCGCGGTCCTGGATGAACTGGTAGCGCAGTTCCGGTCGGCGGCCCATCAGGCTTTCGACCAGGGTGCTGGTGGCGTGGCGGTGCTCGGGCAGCGCCACGACCTTGAGCAGGGTGCGCTTGGCCGGGTCCATGGTGGTCTCCTTGAGCGCCGTGGGCGGCATCTCGCCCAGGCCCTTGAAGCGGCTGACCTCGACCTTGCTGCCGGGCTTGAAGCCGCGCTTCATCTGCCGGTCCTTGTCGGCGTCGTCCATGGCGTAGATGGACCGGGCGCCCTGGGTCAGCCGGTAGAGCGGCGGCTGGGCGAGGTGGACGTGCCCGTGCTGCACCAGTTCCGGCAGCTCCCGGTAGAAGAACGTCATCAGCAAGGAGGCGATGTGCGCGCCGTCCACGTCGGCGTCCGTCATGATGAT
>CAXUIQ010000659.1:0-2260 GCA_964250815.1 uncultured Acetobacteraceae bacterium | reverse complement strand
TGGCGCAGATGAACTATTTCTTCTGCCTGCAAGCGCCGTTCACCGGGGGCGAGGACGGCATCCAGCAGGTGCCCCGCGGCAACCTGTTCGGCGTGTTCCCGCTCCGCGACGACCTGGCGATGTATGCCTTCGTCGCCGTCGTGTTCCTCCTGTTCTTCCTGCTGATCCACCGCGTCGTCCACTCGCCGTTCGGCCAGGTGCTGAAGGCGATCCGCGAGAACGAGCCGCGGGCCACCTCGCTCGGCTACCGCACCGACGACTACAAGCTGATCGCCTTCGTGCTCAGCACCTTCATCGCCGGCATCGCGGGCGGCACCAAGGCGCTGGTGTTCGGCATCGCGACGCTCACGGACGTGAACTATGCCCAGTCCGGGGAGGTCGTGCTGATGAACCTGCTGGGCGGCATGGGCACCATCTTCGGCCCCGTGGTCGGCGCGGGCATCATCCAGTGGACGGAGAACGCGCTTGCCGGCTACGGCTCCTGGGTCACGGTGACGCAGGGCGCCATCTTCGTCGCCTGCGTGCTGATGTTCCGCCGCGGCGTCGTGGGCGAGATCGCGGCGCTGATCAAGCGCCCGCTGTAGCCCTCGCCGAGCTTCCACGGCCAGAATGCGGGCCTTTTGAGGCAACCAGACCGGCCACCTCCATGTTGCACTGCATCATCGAGGTTCCATGCCATTGATCCCCCGCCTGCAGCCCGGCCGCTTCCACGTCGAGAACCTGTTCCGCCCTGAGTCCGTCGCCGTCGTCGGCGCCGGCACGGAACTGGGCGGGACCGCCATGCGCAACATGCTCGGCGCCGGGTTCCGCGGCGCGGTGCTCCCGGTGGGGGAGGGGCTGGACGCCGCCCATGGCGTGCTCGCCTACCCGGACGTGGCCGCGCTTCCGGTGGCGCCCAGCCTGGGCGTGATCGCGACCGGGCCGGACGGGGTGGCCCCGGCGCTGCACGCGCTCGCGGCGCGCGGCACCTTCGCCGCCGTGTGCCTGACTCCTGCGCCCGGCCTGCTGGCGGCCGGGCGGGCGGCGGGCGTGCGGGTGCTCGGGCCGTCCTCCTTCGGGATCGTCGTCCCGGCGCTCGGCCTCAATGCGTCCAGCGCGCACCTCCAGCCGCAGCCTGGCCGCGTGGCGCTGGTATCGCAGTCCGCGGCGCTGTGCCGGGCGGTGCTGGATTGGGCGGAGCCGAACGGCGTCGGCTTCAGCCACGTGGTCGGCATCGGCGGCAGCGCCGACATCGGCTTTGGCCTGGTGCTCGACTGGCTGTCCCGCGACCCCGGCACCGGTGCGATCCTGCTCGACATCCGCGGCATCAAGGACCGCCGGCGGTTCATGTCCGCCGCACGCGCCGCGGCGCGGCTGCGCCCAGTGGTCGCGATCCATCCCGGCGGCCGGCTGCAGGACCCGACGGGACGGACGGACGCGGTGTTCGACGCCGCCCTGCGCCGGGCCGGCGTGATCCGGGTGCGGCGGCTGGCGGACCTGCTGGGCGCGGCCGAGACGCGGACCCGTGGCCGCCCGGCCCGCCGCGAGGCGGTCGCCGTTGTCACCAACGCGATCGGGCCGGGCCAGATGGCGGCGGACACCGCCATGACGCTCGGCATCCCGCTCGCGGACCTGAGCGCGCCCACGCGGGAGGTGCTGGGCCTGGCACTGCCCCCGGTACCGTCCGGGGCGGCGCTGGTCTGGACCGGCCCGGCGCAGCCCATCCGCCTGGCCGAGGCGGCCGCCCAGCGCTCCCCCGGGCCCCAGGGCGGCGGCGGGGGGGGGGTGGGGGCGCCCGCCCGCGGGGCCGACGACGCCGGGATCGCCGCGCTTGCGGCCTGCGCACCCGGCATGAAGGTGCCGCTGCTCGCCTGCGTGCTCGGCGAGACGACCGGCGCCGGGCACCGCCGCAGCCTGGCCGCCGCCGAGGTGCCGGCATTCGACACGCCGGAACAGGCGATGCGCGGCTTCGGGCAGCTCGTGGAGCAGCGGCGCGCCCGGGAAGCCGCCCGCGAGCTGCCGCCCAGCACGGTGCTGAGCTTGGCGCCCGACCGCACCATGGTGCGCGCGCTGTTCGGGGCGGTGCGCCGGGACGGGCGCACGGGCCTGCTGCAGGACGAGGCGCTGGCGGCGCTGTCCGCCTACGGCATCCCCGTGGTGCCCAGCCGTCCCGCGCTGTCGCCGGACGACGCCGCCGACGCCGCAGAGCTGCTCGGCTTCCCCGCCGTGCTCAAGCTGCGCCGCAGCGCCCAGCCGCGCGCCGGCGGACCCGGCGGCGTGA
>CAXUIQ010000658.1:0-2260 GCA_964250815.1 uncultured Acetobacteraceae bacterium | reverse complement strand
GCGTCGCCCTGCCAGGCGTCCTCCGACAAGCCCAGCACCAGGGTGTCCGTCGCCGTGCTGCTGACGGTCGCGCCACCCGGCGCGCTGCCAACCGTTGCGCCGTATAGATCGGTGCCTCCCCCATCCGGGGACGAGATGGCCTGGAGCGCCGCCGCAGGGTCGTTGGGGTTGCTTGAGAACGCCCGGATGTAGTCGATCTTCATCTGCCCTGTTTCGCCCGTGGCCTGCCCCGGCCATGGCCCGCCGACGGCAAGGTTGGCGATCAGGTACTGCGGCACGTTCAGGTTGGCCGGCGTCGCCACCTGCGCGATCTGCTGGCCGTCGAAATAGAACGTGATGTTCTGGGGGTCCCACATGGCCCCGTAAGCGTGGAAACCCGTTGTCATGTCAGGCACGACCGGCGCCCATGCCCCGGTCCCGGACGGATTGTTGATGTCGTGGACGTCCCAGTGCGTCGAATGCGGGCCGCCCTCGCCTGATGTGTTCGGCGCGCCGAATGCTTCCAGGGCGTCGATCTCGCGCGCTGCATAGTCGTTGGCGTCCTGCGTCCAGAATGCCGGCCACATGCCGGCGCCCGATGGCAACTCGGCCCGCATCTCGAAATAGCCGTAGGTCTGCGAGAACATGGCCTTGGAGTCGATGACGCCGGAGTTGTATGGCCGGCCCGCCGAGTTGGTCCCCGGGGCCGCGGTGATCGTCAGAACCCCGCCTCCCACCGAAAACGGGTTCGTCCCCACGGACGAGTCCGAGAAATAGGCCTGGTCCCCGCCGCCTGCGGAGTTGAGGCCCCGAATGCCCCAGAGGGTCGTGGCCCATGTGCTCGACGTGCCGTTGGGCGTCGATTTGAACGAGTTGAACTCGTCGTCGAACGTCAAATGGTATGATGAAAGGCTGAGTCTGTTGCTCATTTGTTAGGTTCCCGACGAATTGCGTTTTGCCAGGGATATACAGCGCGAGCAGTTATTGCCATGGTCATTACAAAATATGACAGCGTTGTTTGTGGCTGATTTAACGTATGTTTTGTTGGACGACCCAAGCTCGGCTTTGCGGCCTGACGGAGTGCGCTGGCAATGGCTGTGCGGCGGGTTGGCCGGAGCTGCGGCGCAGGCTGCTTGCAAACCGCCGGCCGATCACGCCGTTCCGTCTGCGTTCGCCAAGGGCAGCAGCCGTGCCGGGCCGCCCGCATCGAACGGGTCCCGCGCATACCGCACCGCCAGCAACGTCAGCCCCTCCGGCGGCGCGGTTGGCCCGGCGGCCCGCCGGTCGCGCGCCTCCAAAGCCGCCCGCACCTGCGCCGGGCGCCAGCGGCCCTCGCCGACCAGCTTCAGCGTGCCGACCATGTTGCGGACCTGGTGGTGCAGGAAGCTGCGGGCCTCCGCCGCCACCGTCAGCGTGTCGCCATGGCGCGTCACGTCCAGGCGGTCCAGGGTGCGGAGCGGGCTTTTGGCCTGGCAGGCGCTGGCGCGGAACGACGTGAAATCGTGCCGGCCCAGCAGCAGCGCCGCCGATTCCGCCATGGCGTCCGCGTCCAGCGGCCGCTCGACGTGCCAGGCGCGGTGCCGGTCGAGCGCCGGGCGGGCGCGGCGGTTCAGGATGCGGTAGGCGTAGGCGCGGCCCGTGGCGTCGAAGCGGGGGCTCCAGCCCGGGGCGCACGGTGCGGCGCGCAGCACGGCGACGGGGTGGGGCAGCAGGTGGAAGTTGAGGGCGTCCCGAACTTGCTCCGCCCGGTAGCGGCCCGGGCGCGCCCCCCCCGCGCCCAGCCCCGCCGCGGGGCCCCCCGCGGCCCTGCGCCCCGCGGCCACGGACGGCACCGGGACCCCGCCGTTGAGGCGGGCGCAGGCGTCCTCCAGCACCGATTGCACGGTGAGGCCGCCGGCCTGGCGCTGCCAGCCGGCAAAGGGCGTGCCGTCGTACTCCAGCAGCAGCGCCCAGGACACCGCGCCATCGTGGGTCACGCCAGCAGCGTGCCCGGCGGGATGGGGAAGCCGCGCAGCAGGGCAGGAGCCTCCATCGGCGCGCGTCCGGGGCGCTGCACGCGGAGCAGGCGCAGCGCGCCCTCCCCGCAGGCGACCAGCAAGCCAGCGTCCAGCACCGTGCCGGGCGGGCCGGCGCCCTCCGCGGGTTCGGCGCGCAGCACCTTCAGCACGTCCGCACCGAGCATCGCCCACGCGCCGGGCCAGGGGGTGAAGGCGCGCACCTGGCGGTCGAGCAGGGCGGCGGGCCGGGTCCAGTCGAGCCGTCCGCTGTCGCGGGTGAGCTT
>CAXUIQ010000657.1:0-2260 GCA_964250815.1 uncultured Acetobacteraceae bacterium | reverse complement strand
AACGGCGCGGCCATGGCGCCGGCCAGCACGGCGCGGCGGGTCAGGTGGTGGGGGATGGCTGCCACTGGACGGTCTTTCGTACGGAGGGATACGCGAGATAGCTCACCACATAAAGCAAGGCCGCGATCAGCAGAACCCTGTCGAACCCGGACTGCACGGCAACCAAGTTCGCAAGCGGCGTGGCAACCACCGAGAACGCGCCGTTCAGGCCCCACGCCCAGGGCAAGAACCCACCCCCGGCGCTGCCGGCCCGGGCCAGGCCGAGTGGGAACGGCATCCCGAGCGCCAGCGACACCGGCGCCACAAGTGCCACGACAATCACCGCCCGCAGCAGCCAAGGCAGCCCCAAGGTCGCCAGCAGGAACGGCTGCAGCCCCAGCAGCGCCAGGGCGCACCAGCCCACGACCACCGCCGCCGACAAGGCGATGCCGACCTGGCGCACCCGGTCGGCCAGCAGGCTGCCAACTCCGGAGAATATCAGCATCCCGGTCAGCACGAGGGCAAAGGCGCTGGTGCGGTCGTTGAGGTAGAGGCTGGCCTTCTCGATCAGGAAAATTTCGATGAACAGGAAGCCGAGGCCGAGCGAGGCGAAGTACAGCACCGGGCGCAGCATCGACGGACGCCCGGACCGGCTGCCTGCGACGCGCGGTGCCAGCAGCGGCACCGCCAGCACGACCAGGGCGATCACGACCGCTTGCAGCAGCACCGCAAGGTTGACGAGCTGCCCGACCTCGGCCTGTGGCAGGATTTCCAGCCGCTTCAGGATCGTCGGCAACTGGTCCAGGCGCAGCACCGCGTAGTAGGAGGGCCGGTCCAGGGTGATCGGCGCCAGGTTGAAGGCGTCCTGCGACTCGCTGCGCTCGCCCCGCAGCACCTGCCCTGCCTCGTCCGCCACAGCGTCCTCCGACCCGGCGCCGGATGTCACCTCGCCGCTCTCGAAGCTCACGGCCGGCAGGTCGTTGTAGATGCCGGCGCGGGCGGCCGCCACGTCGATGCCGGGGTAGTAGGACACGTCGAACGAGCGCTCGTCGCAGAAGGCGCGCACGGCGGCGATGCGCTCCGGGGTCCAAGGCTCGCGGCCAGCCAGGATGCGCAGGTTCCAGGCGGAGCGGTACACCACGACATGCGCCGCCGGGTCGGCGACGTGCGAGCGGCGCAGCGCGTCCCGCACCGTCGCCAGCACGCGGACGGCATAGACTGGGAACTCCCGGATGGAGACCGGGATCGACGCAAGGCCGCCGGGCGCCAGCGCGCGAAGGTAGCCGGCGATGGCCTCGGCGGTGTAGGCGGCACCGTTCGCCTCGGCCGCATCAAGGAAATCCCCGCTGACATCAACCAGGTCGTAACGCGCGCCGCCCTGCGCCACCGCCAGCGGGCTGTCGGGCGACAGGCTCACGCGCGGGTCCGCGGCCAGGGCCGGGGACGGGCCAAGGCCGTGGCGCAGCGCGTCGAGCAGCACCGGGTCGGGTTCCAGCGCATCGACATGGCCGGCGCCAAGGCTCAAGGCCTGCTGCACGCGGAAGCCGCCGCTTGCGCCGGCCAGCAGGGTGCGGGCGCCGGGCAGCAGGCGGTAGGGCAGCGCGTCGAGCGCCGCCGGGGCATAGGCGGCGGTGGCGCCCTCGGCCTTGGGCAGCGCCGCGATGCGGTTGCCGTCGCGATACAGGCCATAGGCCTGCGGCGGCCCCGGCACGCCCAGCATTCCGGCGTTGTTGGACACGTCGGTATCGACCCGCTCGGTGAAGTCGTCGAGCAGCGCATAGACGCCGCGCGGCGAACGGATTTCGGCGACCTGCCTGGTGTCCGGCACGTGCAGCGGGGCGTAGATCGCCTTGAAGTCGTTGTAGTCCGCCCGGGCGTCGAGCAGCAGCGCCGCCTCGCTCGCAACCAGCGCCGCAAGCGCCACGAGGCCGACCCGGACCGGGCGCCGGCCGAACCAGGCGCTGGCGGCAAGCACGACCAGCAGCGCCGCCACGAGCTGGAACGGGTGCAGCACGTTCATCAAGGCCAGCACGGACGCCGCCCCGGCCCCGGCGCCGGTCAGGTCGAAGCCATAGACCCGGGCCACCCGGTCCTCGTTCAGCACGAAGGTCAGGCTGATGTACAGCCCGGTCAGAAAGAAGAACGGCAGCAGGACCGCGTAGTAGAGCGCGATGAAGCCGAGCTGCGGCCCGAACGTCACCGCGTTCTGCAACTGCAACGGGTTGAACGGGTTCGCTGTGGTCGCCTGGTAGCCGCCCGCGGCGGCAAGCACCAGCGCCAC
>CAXUIQ010000656.1:0-2262 GCA_964250815.1 uncultured Acetobacteraceae bacterium | reverse complement strand
GCCCCGACCTCACCAACTTCGTGCGCCAGGGCAACACGCGCGGGCTGTTCGAGGGACGCGACGTGGTTTCCGTGCTGACCGGGGAGCCGGAGTACCTGCTTCCGCTCGGCGACGAGACGCCGGAGGGCTGGCTCGTCACCGGCTACCCCGTGGGCCAGGTGCCAAGCGCCCGGGCGTTCGAGAGCGCCTATCGGGACCGCTTCAAGCAGGCGCCGCGGATGGGGTCGGTGGTGGGCTACACGCTGATCCATTCCATCGCGGCCGGGCTGGCCCGCGCGGGCAGCACCGAGACGGGCAAGCTGACCGCAGCCTTCGAGGGCCTGCCCTTCGATTCGCCCTTCGGCCCGGCGACCTACCGCGCCGCCGACCACCAAAGCACGTTCGGCACCTTCGTCGGCCGCACCGCGCTCAAGGACGGCGAGGGCACGATGGCCGACTGGCACTACGCGGACGGCAAGGACGCGCAGCCGCCGGACGCCGAGGTTCGCACGCTGCGGCATTAGAGTCCGGCATGGGCGCGCTGCTGGTCCATGCGCTGACCGGGCTGGCCGGGGCGTCCAAGCTCTTCCTGGTCGCGTCGGGCCTGACCGTCATCTTCGGCGTGACCCGCGTGGTGAACTTCGCCCATGGCAGCCTGGCCATGCTGGGCGCCTACCTCGGCTGGACCCTGCTTACCCGCCTGCCGCGCGACCCGGCGTGGTTCGCGCTCGGCGTGCTCGGCACGGCCGCCGGGCTGGCGGCGCTCGGCGCGCTGCTGGAAGTGGGGCTGCTGCGCCGGCTTTACCGCTCGCCCGAGCTGTTCCAGTTGCTGGCCACCTTCGGCGTCGTGCTGATCGTGCAGGACGCGGCGCTTGCCGTGTGGGGTCCGGACGACCTCACGACCTCCCGCCCCCCTTGGCTGCGCGCCTTCGTGCGCATCGCGGGCGAGCGGTTCCCGGTCTATGACCTGGCGCTGATCGCCATAGGGCCGGCGGCGCTGGCCCTGCTGTGGCTCCTGTTCAACCAGACGCGGTGGGGCCGGCTGGTGCGGGCCGCGACGTGGGACCGGGACATGGTGGGCGCGCTTGGGGTGGACCAGCGGATGCTGTTCACCTCCGTGTTCGCGCTTGGCGCCGGGCTGGCGGGGCTGGCCGGGGCGCTCGGCCTGCCGGACGGGTCGGCGAACCTCGGCATCGACCTGTCCGTCGTGACCGATGCGTTCGTGGTGGTGGTGATCGGCGGCCTCGGCAGCATCGCCGGGGCGTATCTCGCGAGCCTGCTGATCGGGCTGCTGCAAGCCTTCGGCGTGGAGCTGGTCCCGAAGGCGACTCTGGTGCTGGTGTTCGTGGTGATGGCGGCCGTGCTGGTGCTGCGGCCGAACGGGCTGCTGGGCCGCAGTGGGGCGCCGACCGCGCTGGCCGGAACCGCCACCTTGGTACGCCCGCCTACCTGGGGGATGCTGCTCGCCTGGGGGCTGCTCCTGCTGGCGGCCTTGGCGGCGCCGGTGCTGGCCGGCCCCTACGCGCTGTCGGTGCTGACCGAGGCCGCGGTCGCGGTGCTGTTCGCCGCCAGCCTGCATTTCGTCATGGGGCCGGGCGGCATGGCGAGCTTCGGCCATGCGGCGTGGTTCGGCATCGGCGCTTACGCCGCGGGCTTGTCGGCGCAATGGCTGGGTGCGCCGATGCCGGCGGGGCTGCTGCTGGCGCCGCTGGCGGCGGGCGGGGCCGCGGCGCTGTTCGGCGCGTTCGTGGTGCGGCTGTCGGGCGTGTACCTGGCCATGCTCACCCTCGCCTTTGCGCAGATCGTGTGGGCGGCGGCGTTCCAGTGGGTTTCCGTGACCGGGGGCGACAACGGCATCCTGGGCGTGTGGCCGCCCGCCTGGGCATCCAGCCCGGCAGCCGTCTATCTGCTGGCGTTGACGCTCTGCGGGGGCGGCGCATTCGTCTTGCAGCGCATCCTGTATTCCCCGTTCGGCTACGCGCTGCGTGCGTCCCGCGACTCGCCGCAGCGGGCAGAGGCGATCGGCCTCGATACGCAGCGCATCCGCTTGGCGGCGTTCGCGGTGGCGGGCGCCTCGGCCGGCCTCGCGGGCGCGGTGTTCACCTACGCGAAGGGCAGCGTGTTCCCCGGCTTCGTCAGCATCCCGCGCTCGATGGACGCCCTGGTGATGGTGCTGCTCGGGGGCGTGCAGACGATGGCCGGGCCGGTGGTCGGGGCGCTGGCCTATACCGGGCTGTATGACGGGCTGCTGCGGGCGACGGCGTATTGGCGGCTGGTGCTGGG
>CAXUIQ010000655.1:0-2271 GCA_964250815.1 uncultured Acetobacteraceae bacterium | reverse complement strand
CGCGCGGGGGTGCGGGCGCGTACGCTGACCCGGATCGGGCGCCGCCTGTCGGCGGCGCTGGTCGAGAGCGTGGCGGGCGGGGCGCGGCTGCCGGCGGAGGTGCTGGAGCAGATCGTCGGCAAAACCGACGGGGTGCCGCTGTTCATCGAGGAGCTGACCAAGGCCGTGCTGGAATCGGGGCTGCTGCGCCGGGCGGCGGAGGGCTACGTCCTGGCCGGGCCGCTGCCGCCGCTGGCGATCCCGACGACGCTGCAGGACAGCCTGCTCGCCCGGCTCGACCATCTGGGCGCGGCCAAGGAGCTGGCGCAGGTCGGCTCGGTGGTCGGGCGGGAGTTCTCCCGCGCTGCCGTGGCGGCGCTGTCGGCGCAGGACGAGGGCGCGCTCGACGACGGGTTGGAGCAACTGGTGGCCGCCGGGCTGGTCCACCAGCACAGCCGCCCGGCGGGCGCGGCCTACACGTTCAAGCACGCCCTGGTGCAGGAGGCGGCCTATGGGACGCTGCTGCTGAGCCGGCGGCAGCACCTGCACGCGCGCTGCGCCGAAGCGTTGCAGGCCATCGCGCCCGAGCTTGCCGAGCGGGAGCCGGAGGTGCTGGCCCGGCACTACACGGAAGCGGGGTGCGCCGAGCGGGCGGTCGGGCTGTGGCTCGCCGCGGGCCGGCGCGCAGCCGAGCGGTCGGCGAACCTTGAGGCGATCGGGCACCTGCGCAAGGGCCTCGCGGTGCTGGCGGCGTTGCCGGAAGGGGAGGGCCGTGCCCGGCATGAGTTGCTGCTGCAGCTCGGCCTCGGCATCCCGCTGATGGCCTGCCGCGGCTACGCCGCGCCCGAAACCGGCGAAGCGTTCCAGCGCGCAAGCGACTTGGCCGAGCAGCTTGGCGACAACATGCAGCGCACCCGCGCCTTCTACGGGTTGTTCGCCTATCGCTGCCACCTGGGCGAGAACCGGGTGGCGGAGGCCCTGGCGGCGCGCCTGCTCCGTCTCGCGACCGAGACGGGGGACTGGGACGTGGCTGTCGTCGCCCGCCGCCTCCTGGGCACGGCGCGCTACCTGCTGGGCGACCATGCCGGGGGGCGGGTCGAGATCGAGGCCAGCCTCCAGCCGCACGACGCCGCTACCCATCGTTCCTTGCCCTTGGTGCATCGGTTCGGGCAGGAGCAGCGCTCGGCCGCGCTCGCGACGCTGGTGACGATCCAGTGGGTCGAGGGGCAGCCCGACACGGCCGCGCGGGCCAGCCTGGCCGCCGTCAAGGCTGCGCGGGCAAGCGGGCACGCCAATTCCCTGGGCTTCGCCCTCGCCTACGCCGCGTGCCCGGTCGCCATTCTCCGGGGTGATTGGGATTTGGCGGAGGAGTTGGTCGAGACGCTGCTCGGCCACGCCCGGGACCACCGGCTCGGCCTTTGGCACGCCAGCGCCCTCGCCTACCGCGGCGAGGTGCTGGCCGAACGCGGCGAGTTCGCCGCCGCCATCGCGGATTTCCGTGCGGGACTGCTGGAGTTCCAGGCGGTGGTGTCCGGCGTTCGGCTGCCGATGCACCAGGGCGCCTTTGCCCAAGCCCTGGGCCGGGCCGGCCAGTTGGACGAGGCGCTCGCGGTCGCCGAGGCGGCGGTACGCCTTGCTGAGCGGCGGGAGGAGCGCTGGTGCCTGCCGGAACTGCTGCGGATCAAGGGCGACGTCCTGGCGGCGCGCGGCAGCGCCGACCTGGCCGAGACCACGCTCCGGGAAGCCGTCGATGCCAGCCGCCGCCAGGCCATGCCCGGATGGGAGCTGCGCGCCTGCCTCAGCCTCGGCCGGCTATGG
The DNA here is from genome assembly GCA_964250815.1 of uncultured Acetobacteraceae bacterium. Lineage (GTDB taxonomy): Bacteria > Pseudomonadota > Alphaproteobacteria > Acetobacterales > Acetobacteraceae > CAHJXG01. Next base: position 474 of record CAXUIQ010000655.1, on the reverse strand, counting down.
CGCGGCTCCGGGCGCGGCGCGGAGGCGGCCGGCCTCTTGGCCAAGGCTTTGGCGCCGTTCGCCGAAGGGGACGGGACGGCGGACGTTTCGGACGCCCGGCGGCTGCTTGCGGAAACGGGGCGCCACGCGCCGAACCGCGAGGATCAGCCCGCCGAGAGCGCCGCGAACCAGGCGGCGTAGGGCGTGTTGCGCGCCATGCGTCGGTTGTAGTCCGGTGCCCCGTCCGTCCACCAGGCCGGCCCGCGCTCGCCCAGGCCCCGCTTGGCCGCGTCGATGCGTTGCCGCGCCGCCTCCGCCGCCGCGGCATCCGCGCACTTCAGCGCCGCCCCCTTCGCCCGCCGGGCGGACATCAGCTCGCGGGTCAGCGTCGCCCGCGCTGCGGGGTCGAGCGCCGGGTCCGTGCAGCGCCACAGCCGTCCGCGCACGACGAAGTAGCGGCCGTCCGGCGTCACGGGATGGCGCATCGGCCCAGGC
>CAXUIQ010000654.1:0-2275 GCA_964250815.1 uncultured Acetobacteraceae bacterium | reverse complement strand
AGGCCGGAGCCGGGGATGGACGGGCCGCCGGTGTGGATGGTGGACTGGATGCCGTGTTGCCGCGCCCAGGCGACCATGCGCCGTGCTGTCGGGCCGTCCTTCACGCCGCCCAAGCCCACCTCGCCCAAGAGGCGCACGCCAGCGTCCGCCAACTCTTTGAAATCATGCTCCTCCATGCCCGGCTCGATCACCGGGGCGCCGGCGTGGATCTTCATGCCGCCGGGGCGGAAGGCGGTGAACGCGCGCTGGGCGAACACCGCCATCGCCTTGAGGCCCACCACGTCGCGCGGCCGGCCCGGCGTGTGGACCTCGCCCGCGGAGACCATCGTGGTGACGCCGCCGTGCAGCGTGGATTCGATCCAGTTCAACTGGCTCTGCCGCGGCGTCCAGTCGCCGGCGACGGGGTGGACGTGGCTGTCGATCAGCCCGGGGGCCAGGGCGCAGCCATGCGCGTCGATGACGGTTGTGGCGCCCTCGGCGTCGATCTCCGACGCGCGCCCGACCGCGGCGATCCGCCCGCCCACGGATACGACCGTGTCGGCGTCCAGGATCGGCCGCCCGATGTCGCCGGACAGCAGCAGGCCGATGTTGCGGATCAGCAGCTTCGCGCCGGGGTCGTCGTCGGCGGTCGGTTCCTGTGCCATGGGTGTGTTCCTCCTGCTCGCGTTCACACTGCCAGGTAGCGCCCGTAGGTGCCGGCATCGGCTTGCAGCGCCGCCATGCTGCCCGTCCAGGCCACCCGGCCGCTTTCCAGGATCACCGCCTGCGTCGCCACGTCGGCCGCGAAGTGCAGGTTCTGCTCCGCCAGCAGGATGCCCAGGCCCTCCTGCCGCAGCGCCCGGACCGCGGCGGCCATCTGCTCGACGATCAGGGGCGACAGGCCCTCGCTCGGCTCGTCCAGCAGGAGGAGGCTTGGGTTGCCCATCAGGGTGCGGGCGATGGCCAGCATCTGCTGCTCGCCGCCGCTCATGCGCCCGCCGGGCCGCCGGCGCATGGCGCCGAGGGGGAACAACTCGAACAGCCGCTCCGGGGTCCACGGAGGCCGCCCGTCCCGCGCCGGCTGCCGGCCCACGTCCAGGTTCTCCATCACCGTCAGCTCCGCGAAGATCCGGCGCTCTTCCGGCACGTAGCCCAGGCCCAGTTGCGCCCGGCGAAACGGCTCCATCCGCGCCAGGTCTCGTCCCGCGAACTGCACGCGGCCGGCGGCTGGGCGCACGAGGCCGATGAGCGACTTCATCACCGTGCTCTTGCCCGCGCCGTTGCGGCCCAGCAGCACGGCGACCTCGCCGGGGCCGACTTCGAACCCGACATCGTGCAGGATGTGCGCCTGGCCGTAGAAGCTGTTGAGGCCCTCGACCGTCAGCATTATCGATCACGCTTCCCGCTGGGGAGACGCCCCCCGCTGGCGCGCCCGGCGCCGAGATAGATCGCCCGCACCTGCGGATCGGCGCGGATGGCGTCGGGAGCGCCCGAGGCGATCAGCGCGCCGCGCGCCAGCACCGCGATGCGGTCGGCCGCGCCGAACACCACGTCCATGTCGTGCTCGGTGAACAGCACGGCCAGCCCGCGATCCGTGGCGATGCCGCGCACCAGCCGCATCAGCGCGACCCGCTCCTGCGGCGCCATGCCGGCGGTCGGCTCGTCCATCAGGAGCAGGCGCGGTTCGGCGGCGAGCGCCATGGCGAGTTCGAGCCGCTTGAGGTCGCCGTAGGCCAGCACCCCCGCCGCGCGCTCCGCCTGCGGCGCAAGCCCCACCTGGTCCAGCAGCGTCCCCGCCGCCGGGGACCCCCGCCCCGCCGCGGGCCGCCCCCCGCGCCCGGCGCCGCGGCGGGGGGGCCTGCTGGGCCCCGGCCCGGTCTCCCGCGCAGTCATGGAGGCGAACGTGGCCGTGACCTGGAACGTCCGGCCCACGCCCAGGCGGCAGATCCCGCGCGGCGGGACGCCGGCGATCTCCCGGCCGGCCAGCCGCACCGACCCGGCATCCGGGCGCAACTGCCCGCCCACCATGTTGAAGCACGTGGTCTTGCCGGCGCCGTTGGGGCCGATCAGCGCCAGCATCTCGCCCGGCTCCACCGCGAACGACACGCCGTCCACGGCCGCGACCCCGCCGAAGGACTTGCGCAAGCCTTCCACGGCCAGCACCGTCACGCGCGTCGCCGGCGCTGCACCGCGCCCGCGATCCCCTCCGGGAACGCCAGCACCAGCAGCACGATGGCCGCCCCCAGCACCAGCCGCCAATACGCCGTCGCCCGCAGCAGCCCGTCATACAGCCCGG
>CAXUIQ010000653.1:0-2275 GCA_964250815.1 uncultured Acetobacteraceae bacterium | reverse complement strand
GACGAGCGTGCTATTCACCCTTGCAGTTCCTTCGGAGCTCGACGGCCAAGCCGCTGAAACTACTGCGGAGTGACAATCCCTGAGGCGGCCGTCGCGGCTTCGAAGCTTCAGGACGCAATGGGCGCGGAACCTATGATCATGCCTCGCCTCGTAGTGACCACTTTTTGCACGTATCCTCAACCCACCTCCTCGCGCGCCGCCTCGCGGCCGTTCAGGCACACGCGGCTCCCGTAAGCTTCACCCGGCCCACCGCGGTACAGGAGCTTCATGGCCCGTTTGCTGGGCCGCTAGAAACATCTGCACGTCTTTGGGCTGAGGCTCCCGACCCACCCGCGCGCACCCAGCGCCGTACGACGAACCAACCACCTCGAAGCACAGCACCATCCCGGACCAGCGCCGTCCGTCCCTCCACAAGGTTGCAAGCTCGCCCACGCGCAGCCGTGCCGCATGGGTCAACGTTTTCCGCTCACCCGTCAGATCCGGCGCGGCACAACTACCTGACCTCCCAGCCATTAGGGCCTTTCCTGCAAGCGGACAGCGTCACGCCGGTCCAGCTCGGCGCAGACCCGCGCATCGAAAGCCAGGGCACCCATGATGTCTGGCCCGCCTCGGGGTCACGCCATAGGACGGACCTGAAAGCACGCCTGGCGGCACGGACCGTGAACGCGGTCAGTGGCGTAGCGCCGGTCTTTGATCATCCGCCGCCGAACGTCAGCTTCGCCATCCAGCTGCATCCCACGTCGCCTTCGTCCGGAAATCCTGCCCCGCGCACGAACACAGTGCCGTTCCATAGGGCGATCAGCGACACGCTGGAGCCATAGCCGCCCTTCTGGCACGGAGGCGGGGCCAGTCTGACGAAGCGCCGTTCGCCCGTCCTGCCGTCGAGCCGGTGGAGTTGGACCTGGCCGTTCAGCGCACACGCGACGAGCGCGTCGCCGTTGGGCAACGCCGCAATGGAGGGAGAGCACGAGAAGGCGCGCTTCTTGTTCATGGGCGCTACTGTTTCCGGCAGGCTTTGGCGCCATGCCACCGTACCGTCCGGTCCGATGCGGGCGACCTCGACCCCGGCGGGCCGGAGAAAGTCGAGCCAGTTGGTGGCCACATACGCGGCATTGCCTGCCGTGACCATGGCGATGCTACCTTCGCTACTGCCTGGGCCGCGGTAGGCATCGTCTCGGCTGATCCCCTCGCGGATGGATACCGGCCCTTGCGGCTGGCCGGCTTCGCCCAGCATCCAGGCCACCACGTCGTCGCGGTAGGTTCCGCTCTTGACCGCCGCCAGCGCCGCATCCCGATGGGACCCAGCACCCACTGCCACGCCGCCGTCAGCGAACCCGACGACGAGTGTGCGGCCATCCTGCAACGACACGGCAGCGATGCCTTTGTTGTTGCCGAGGCGCCATTCCTGCAGGCGGTTCCCGTCCGGGCCAATCCGAGCCAGCCAGGACGTGTCTACGTAGGTGGAAAAAGCACTACCGGCCATGATCGCGCCGCCCGTATTCGTCAATGCGACGCTCGAAACGCCAAGTGCGCGTCCGTCGGAGTATGCCTGCTGCCAGATCGTTCGTCCGGTCGCGTCGAGCTTGGCCAGGTAGGCGTCGGCATGCCGGCCCGAGGCGATGTCCAGGGACGAACGGCGGCGATCGCTTTGTGGAACACGGTCTATCTCGGCCGCGCGGTGGATGCCCTGCGCCGCGGCGGGGAGGTTATCCCCGATGCGCTGTTGGCCCACGTCGCGCCGTTGGGCTGGCAGCATATCAACCTCACTGGCGACTATCTCTGGAGCGCGGACGGCAGCCTCGGCCCGGACGGGTTCAGGCCGCTGCGGCAGCCACCGGCCCTACCCAGCACCACCCGCGCGGTGGCGTAGCCCCGTTCATGATCTGTGCTACGAGACGTGCTTTCGCGCCCGTTCTATGGCGTGACCCCGACATCGGCGGCACCCGCTTCTGGCGCGTGGACCCCAAGGCCGACTACGGCGCCCTGGACGGCCTGGCGCGGCACCGGGCCAAGATGCCGCTCGTCGTCCAGAACTGGGACGACCTGCTGCGCCTGGCCGGCTCCCTCAAGCTCGGCACCGTGCAGGCCGCCGGGCTGATCCGTACGCTGCAAACCAACGACCGCCCGACCAGGCTGGCCCGCGCCCTGGAAGAATGGGGCCGGGTGGTGAAGAGCCTCTACTTGTTGTCCTACATCGACGACGAGGCGTACCGCCGGCGCATCCTGGTGCAGCTCAACCGCGGCGAGGGCCGCCACCAACTGGCCCGCATCGTGT
>CAXUIQ010000652.1:0-2281 GCA_964250815.1 uncultured Acetobacteraceae bacterium | reverse complement strand
ACGCTGGACAGGGTGTAGAGGCCGGGGTCCTCGGTCGGGTAGATCGAGCACAGCGGCCCGTCCACCAGCGTCACCGCGGGGAAGGGGCCATCCGTTTCGTAGTACAGCAGGATCGTCGGCTCGTAGAAGAAGCGCATCGGCAGCCCGGTGCGGTGCCCCCAGGTCGCGTCCACCAGCACGTCGAAGCGGGTCCCGTCGATGTGGATGCCGTCGGCCCGCTCCTCCACCGCGTCGATTCGCTGGCCGAGCTGCAGGCTGTCGCCGAGGCGTTCCGTGAAGTAGCGCCGGGCGCGCTCGATCAGGAGCACCCGCTCCCCCGCCAGCAGCAGCCCGTCCACGCCGCGCAGCAAGACCGAGCTTTCGCGCACCTCGCGGTAGTCGATGCCCGACGAGGTCATGATCAGGCGATAGGTCGCGAAGTCGATCAGGCTGTCCTCGCGGGGGACCGCGTAGATGTTCTCGCCCACCTCCCGGCTCAGTTGCGGGTAGCGCTCGACGAACCGCATGAACCCGTCGCGCGACTGCGCCCGGGTGCCGTGGTGGCGCGGGTAGTGGAAGCCGAGGTGCAGGCGGAACTGGTTGTTGCCCGACGCCTCGTGCATGGCGCGCTCGTTCTGGTCGAAGATCGTGACGTCCAGGCCGAGGCCGCGCAGCGACAGGGCGATGTGGCACCCGTACCAACCCGCCCCGATGACGGCCACCGACAATGCCACGCACGCCTCCGTATCGCTGAAAAGCCCGAATCCGGGCCGTGCCGCCGATTGCGCCCATGCCGCTAACCCTGGCATTACGACACAGGAAGGTTGCAGGAGGCGTTCGGTGCAAGCAAGCGAAATCATCGACTCAAAGTTGCAGCATGAGCCGCATCCTGGATTCAAGATTGTGCCGGTTGCGCAGGTCAGCCTGCCTTATGCGCCGACGCTTGGGCAGAACTGGCAGGCGTTGCACGCCGTGGTTGCCGACGGGTTCGCGATCTTCGAGCTGCTGCACGACCACGGCCCGCGGGCGGAGTGGTTCTTCAACGGTGCCGGCCAGCAGTCCAACACCATGGAGCCGTGGCCGGAGCACACCCGCGCCGCCCTGCGCGCGGCCTTCCGCCCGGCGCTCGCGGCCCTTCGCGACACGCTGCTGCCGACCTACCCGGTCCGGCTCCCTCCGGCGCAGGACGCCGCCCTGCACGAGTTCCTGCGCCTCGGCGCCGGGCTGCGCTGCGCCGTCGCGGTCGCGGCGCAGGCGGAGGTGCTGCCCGACCCCGCCCTGTGCGACATCGACGCGCTCGGCGCCGTCCCGCCCCCTTGGGCCGACCCTGACGCCTTGCGCCGGAGCCTCTCCACGGAGCTGCAGGACCAGTTCCTGGCGGCCATGCGGGCCGGCGCGCTCGCCTGGCCATCGCCCGCCGGCGGCGCGGACATGCCCTGCACCGGCGCCTTCACCCTCGACAACTTCAACAGCCTGTTCCGCTTCGCCGACTGGTCGAGCGGCCTCGACATCTTCGTCCTGGCGACCGAGCACATGTCGCGCGTCGCCGGCCTCTACGTCCCGGCGCACGGCATGGCGGTCAGCCGGGGCGGCGACCAAAGGCGCATGCTGCTCCAGCACTTCCCGGCGCTCGGCCAGCACGTGCTGCACCACCTCGCCTATTTCGCTGAAAGCCTGCTGGCCGGCCGCGCGCGGCCGGCCGCCCCCGCCCGCTTCGCCCCCTTCCTCCGCGACCGCGCCCGCGCCCCCCTCGGCCGGGTCCGGCACCGGGCCCGGTACCACCGGGCGATCAGAAGGTCCCGTGCTCATAGATGCCCCGCTCGCGGCGGGTCGCTTCGCGTGCACTGATGATCCGGGTGCGCGGCCCGCGCTCCGTGTAGAACACGGCCAGCAGCCGGCCCCGGGCGGACCGCCCCAAGATGGCGAAGCGCGCCTCGCCCCGCGAGTGCCGCGGGTCGGGCACGCTGAACGAGAGCGGGTCGGCGAAGGCGGTGCTTGCCTCCTCGAACGTGACGCCGTGGGCGCGCGCGTTCCGGGCGGCCTTCTCCGCGTCCCACTCGAACTGGAGGTCCATGCCCGAAGGTAGCCCGGGGGCGAAGGTGGCCCGGCGATCATGCCCGTTCGCCGCCGAACGCCCAAGTTAAGCTGACGGGCTTACCAGGTGCGCAAGCGCCGAGGCGCGAGGGGGTCGAGGGGCGCGGCATGGCGTCCGTGCATACCCGGGCAGCTTCAACGCCTCGTTGGGCGTCACGCGGGCGGGCGCCGGCCCGCGCCCACTCGGGGCGAGCGCACCCGGGCGCGC
>CAXUIQ010000651.1:0-2292 GCA_964250815.1 uncultured Acetobacteraceae bacterium | reverse complement strand
GCGTGGGGCTGCTACGCCGCCCCGTCCTGCTCCATGGTGGCCAGGCCCGAACCCGGCGCGTTGCGGTCCAGCAGGTGCTGCAGCCTGGACGTTGCGCGGATGCTCCGCATCCCCTGCGGCGAGAACGTGTCCTCGTTGAACACCGCCGGCGCCAGCAGCGGGTTGGTCAGCGCGTGGGAGAACGCATCCACCGCCACCATGCGGCCGATCAGCCGGGGCGCGGCAGCCCGCGGCGCCAGGTCCTCGGCAAACAGGCCGACGAAGAACTCGATCCGGTCCACGTCGCCATAGACGCGGCGCAAGCCCTCCACCACGCGCGGGTCGCCGCTGACCTGCTCGAACCGCGTGACGCGGGGGAAGCCCATCGCCGCCCGGTAGTCGTTGTAGCTGGCAAGCTGGTTCTCGCGCCCCTGCACGACGCTGGCCCATTCCGCCGGAAGCAGGAAATCCGCCGTGTTGAACAAGCCGATCCGCCAGGCCTTGGTGCGGCTCGCGTCGTCGAAGGCGGCGCACAGGCCCGCGTGCAGCAGCGGGCGGTTGTCGAGCCGCATCTCCGCGATCGACCGGAGCCGCCCGGCCCACGACACCCGGTCCGGCACCAGGCTGTGCCAGCGGTAAAGCAGGTTGAACTCGACGGGTATCCAGTTCGGACGGTTCCAGCGCGCCTTGTAGCAGGAGGAGGGATCGGCCAGCAGGTCGAACCAGAACGGCGAGATGTGGTTGACGTACTCCTCGACCGCGATCTTGATGAGCTGGGCGATGTTGACGTTGCGCGCCGTCTCGAACACGCGCTCGTCATCCCAGCCGGGCCAAGCCCCTTCCAGCACGCCGCACAGCCGGTTGTGCTCCCGCAGGAACAGCGTGTTGAGCATTGCGGTGAACGGGGTGGTGTTGGCGCGGTCGCCGCCAAAGGCGAACAGCGCGGCCCGCTTCTCCGCCGGCCAATCGTCCGGCATGCGGAGCGGCGTCGGCACGGCTGCGAACTCCGGCTTGCGGCGCCCGGCCTCGTCGAACAGCCGGGGCGCCCATTCCTGGCGGCCGGCCATCTCGGATTTCAGCCGGCCCTTCTGCCCGGGCTGCTCGGAACGGCGGCGCAAGGCCTCCGTCACCTCCGGGTGCAGCCCGTAGAGCTGGCTCAGGTCGATCTGGTGGTTGGTGGTGGTGCGGCGGCGGTCGGCGTCGCTGGTCATCAGGAAGCCGTCGGTGAGCCATTGCGCGAAGGAAGGGAACAGCAGGGTGGACCGCTGCGACTCCCGAGGGCCGTGCGCGCCGGGCTTGAACAGGGCCATCACATCGTCGAGAGGCGGCAGGTCCGCGGCAGCGCGCGGCGGCAGGTAGCGGCCGAACCAGGTGCGGTCCGTGAGCGACGGCCAGGACGTGTAGGGGGCCGCCGTGCTCAGCGCAAGCGGGCGCGCCGGCGCCTTGAGCACCGCGTTGTTCACGATCGCCCGGTTGCACAGCCGCGCCAGCGCGGGCCTGCGGTTCACGAACTCCCAGGCCGGGCGCAGGCCGGTCAGCAGGGCGTATTCGAGCCGGTTGCGCAGCCCGTCCCGGCTGGCGTCGCGCCCCCGCGCAGGCCCAGGCTGGACCGCGGGCGCGGAGCCGCCCGGCATGGCATCATAACGTCTCACCGCTTCGCCCATCGGCGTTCCTCCCTTTACTGTGCGCAATATGCGGCAGCGTACGCCGGTATCGTGTGACCTGCGTCACAGCGCCGCGGGCATTGCGGCGTAGTGTTCACCTGTTCTGAACAGAGAGCCAGCCGGAGGCTTCATGCCGCATCCCTGCGCCCGTCCTCCAAGCGTTCGCCGCGCCCATGGATGAGCTTGCCCCCTTGCTGGAGGCGCTCGGCCTGCAACGCTACGGGCCGGCCTTCGCCGCGAACGACGTCGATCTCGCGGCGCTGCGCCTGCTGTCGGAGGCCGACCTCAAGGAGATCGGCCTGTCGCTCGGCCACCGGCGCAAGCTGATGGCGGCGCTGGGCGGGGCGTCAGGCGGGGCGATGCCGGACGCCGGGCCGCCCGCCGCCCCGGAGCCGCCGACGGAGCGGCGGCAGCTCACGGTGATGTTCTGCGACCTCGTCGGCTCCACCGCGCTCACGGCGGCGCTGGACCCGGAGCGGATGGAGCGGCTGCTGCGCGACTACCAGGACGTGTGCGCCGGCGAGATCGCCCGCTTCGACGGCTTCGTGGAGCACTTCTTCGGCGACGGCGTGCTGGCCTATTTCGGCTACCCGCGCGCCAGCGAGGACGCGGCGGAGCGCGCGGCCTGGGCCGGCCTCGGCGTGGCCGC
>CAXUIQ010000650.1:0-2299 GCA_964250815.1 uncultured Acetobacteraceae bacterium | reverse complement strand
CTTTGGCTCCCACACAGTGCCGGCCCGCAACCGCCTTTTTCAACACCATCGGCCCTTTGCAGACCTACGCTCACTCGACCGAGCCAACTCCTTTGCTAGAATGTCGTCGGATCGAGCGAAGGATCTGACATCGATGACCAGCGAGATTGCCGCTCTGGTGGCTGCGGATGCCGCCCCACGGACCAAGCCGAGCAACTACCCGGAACCGTTCGCGTCGCTGATGGCGGGGCGGGTGAAGTGTCCGCTGGGCGACCTGTTTGGCCTCAAAAGCTTCGGAGTGAACCTGACGCGGCTCCCGCCGGGCGCAGTGTCCGCCTTGCACCACCAGCACTCGCGCCAGGACGAGTTCATCTACGTGATCGAGGGAGAGCCGACCCTGTTCACCGACCTGGGGGAAGCGCAGCTCAAGCCCGGCATGGCCGCGGGCTTCGCTGCGAGCGGCACAGCGCACCACCTGGAGAACCGCACGGACCGCGATTGCGTGATCCTGGAGGTGGGCGACCGCGCCCAAGGCGACGAGGTGAGCTACCCGGTTGACGACATCAGGGCGGTGATGGGCGAAGACGGAAAATGGCGCTTCGCCCACAAGGATGGGACTGCTTATTGAGGCCGGTGTTCTTTGCCCTCCGCGCGCAGCCTCGAATGTTCGCCTCGCATAATGAGCAGTCATCCAACCGAGCCGCGAGCATGGGGCAACAAACCTGGCGTCGGCGCGCCGGGCCTCACAGCCGCCGAAGCAATACCCCCGCCACCAACGCCGCCCCCGCCGCCAGCACGAACGGCGCCCCGGCGAAATGCACTGGCAGGGCCGGGGAAGTGAAGGCGTAGAACAGCCAGGCCGTCAGCACCGGCGCCACCACGGCGGTCAGCCCCTCCACGGCGGTCAGCACCCCCTGCATCTCCCCCTGGGTGTCCACGTCGCCGCGGGCGGAGACCATGGCCCGCACCGAGGGCACCGCCAGCCCGCCCAGCGCCAGCAGCACCACCGCCGGCCCGATGGTCCAGCCCGCCAGCGCCAAGGCAAGCACCGCGTAGCCGAGCGCCCCGGCCGCGTAGCCCAGCAGCGCCGTGCGCCGCTCGCCGAGCTGGGCGGTCACGGAGGACAGCAAGACCCCCTCCACCACCGCCTGCGACGCGCCGATGCCGGCCAGCACCCAGCCGTTCGCCCCGGCGCCCCAGCCGAAGCTGTAGCGGGTGAACAGCACCAGGCTGCTTTGCACCGCGCCCAGCCCGATCCAACTGCACGACCAGGCGAACGCCATGCTGCGGAGCTTCCGGTCGCGCCAAACCTTGCCAAGCAGGCCGAACGGGTTGGCGCGCTCCCAGGTGATCGGACGCCGGTCCTCCGGGCGCAGGCTTTCCGGCAGCACGAAGATCCCATACAGCGCGTTGGCGAAGGCGAGCGCGGCGGCGGCGTAGAACGGCAGCCGCAGCCCGTACTCCCCAAGGAACCCGCCGATGGCCGGGCCGATCACGAACCCGGCCCCGAACGTGGCACCCACCAGCCCGAAGCGGCTGGACCGGTCGCGCTTGCCGCTGACATCGGCGATGAAGGCGGTCGCGGCGGCGACGTTGGCGGAGGTGGCGCCGGCGACCAGCCGCCCCACGAACAGCCACCACAGGCTCGGCGCCCAGGCGAGCAGGAGGTAGTCGATCCCGATGCCCACCACGGAGGTCAGGATCACCGGGCGGCGGCCGAACCGGTCGCTCAGCGCGCCCAGCAGGGGGGCCGCGAAGAACTGCACCCCGGCGTAGGCGGCGATCAGCGCGCCGACCCAGGGCGCCGCACGCTCGGGCGGCAGGTGGGCCAGCTCCTGCACCAGCCCCGGCACGATGGGCGCGATGATCCCGACGCCCAGCGCGTCCAGCCCCAGGGCCACGAGAACAAACCCGACCGACGCGCCATGCGTCCGGTCGGCCAAGAACTCCTTAAGCACGGCGGCTCCCATGGGTTGCACGGCCCGCGCCGGGCCGCTCTGGCGTCTCATGTGGCGGTTGCGGCACCGCCGTTCTGTCGGCAACGTTGCTCCGGATCGGAGGATTTCCAGTGCCCGGTTCCCCGCTGCCGCGTTTCGTCGTCCTGTACTCTGCCCTGTTCGCCGCCTTCGGCGTGGCCTCGCCTTTTCTTCCGGCCCTGCTGGAGCAGCGCGGGCTGGACCCGTCGGCCATCGCGCTCGTGCTGGGGCTGGGGTCCGCCGTCCGCCTCGTCACCGGTCCGCTCGGGGGATGGCTGGCGGACCGGTCGCGGGCGCCGCGCGCCGTGCTGGCCGCTGGCCTCGCGGGCGCCGCCGTCGTGGCG
>CAXUIQ010000649.1:0-2314 GCA_964250815.1 uncultured Acetobacteraceae bacterium | reverse complement strand
GGCGCAAGTTCTTCTTGCGGGCCAGCACGGCGCGGGCGTCCGGGTCGGCATCCGGGGCAATGATGGCCTCGGTGAAGGTCGCGGCGATGCGCTCGGCCGTCTCGGCGTCGAGCGTGCGGTTCAGCGCCACGATGCCGCCGAAGGCCGAAACGGGATCGCAGCGCAGCGCCAGGTCCCAGGCCATGGCGGGCGTGTCGGCGATGGCTGCGCCGCAGGGGTTGGCGTGCTTGACGATGACCACGGCGGGGTCGTCGAACTCGGCCACGCATTCGAAGGCGGCGTCGGTGTCGCCCAGGTTGTTGTAGGACAGTTCCTTGCCCTGGACCTGCGTGGCGGTGGCGACGCCAGGGCGCGTGCCGTTGACGTAGAAAGCGGCCTGCTGGTGCGGGTTCTCGCCGTAGCGGAGCGTTTGGCGCAGCGTGCCGGACACGGTGAGGCGCGGCGGGAACGGATCGCCACGGGCGAACCAGGCGGCGATGGCGGCGTCGTAGGCGGCGGTGCGGGCGTAGGCCTCCCCGGCCAGACGGAGGCGCAGGGGCTGCGTGGTGCCGCCGTGCTGCGCGAGTTCGGCGGTCAGGGCGTCGTATTGCGCCGGGTCGGTCAGCACGGCGACGTGACCGTGGTTCTTGGCGGCGGCGCGGATCAGGGCGGGGCCGCCAATGTCGATGGTCTCGACGCACTCGGCCGGGCGCGCGCCGGCGGCGACGGCCGCCTCGAACGGGTAAAGGTTCACGCACACCAGGTCGATGGGCACGATGCCGTGCCGCTCCATCTGCGCGACGTGTTCCGGCAAGTCGCGGCGGCCCAGGATGCCGCCGTGGATCTGCGGCACCAGCGTCTTTACCCGGCCGTCCAGGATCTCGGGGAAGCCCGTGTGGTCCGCCACCTCGGTCACTGCGACGCCCGCCTCCCGCAGCGCGCGGGCGGAGCCGCCGGTGGACAGGATCTCGGCCCCGTGCGCCGCGAGGGCCGTGGCCAGCGGCACCAGTCCGGCCTTGTCGGACACGGAGATCAGGGCGCGGCGGATCGGGACGGCAGCCATGCCGCCCCATACCGCTACAGGCCCAGCAGGTCCAGCGTGCGCGCCAGCACGGCGGCCTCGTCATACAGCGCCACGGCCCGCGCCCGCCCGGCCGCGCCCATGCGCGCCCGGAGCGCCGGGTCGGACGCCAGCCGTGCGAGGGCGGCGGCGAGCGGCGCCACGGCCCCGGGCGGAACGAGAAGCCCCGTCTCCCCGTCCGCCACCTGCTCCCGCGGGCCGCGGATGGACGTGGCGACGACGGGCAGGCCGGTCAGCATGGCCTCGATCACCGACATGGGCAGGCCCTCGAAGTGGCTGGGCAGGGTGAAGATGTCGGCCGCCGCCAGCACGTCGGCCACGTCCGCGCGGTAGCCGAGCCGGCGCAGGCGGGGGCCGAGGCCGCTTGCGGCGACCAGCGGCTCCAGGTCCGTGCCGTGGTCGGAGGGCAGGCGCTCGCCCACCATCCACAGCTCGGCGTCCGGCACCTCGCGCATGGCGGCGAGAAGTTCCGGATAGCCCTTGTGCCGCACCAGGCGGGAGACGATCACGACCACGACCTGCGCCTTCGGCACGCCGAGCGCCCGGCGCACCCGGTCGCGGGCGGCGGGGTCCGGGCGGAAGCGGGCTGGGTCGCGCCCGTTGCCGACCGGCATTGCCCGGCGCGCGATCCACAGGCGGCGGGCGTCGGCGGCCTCCTCCGTCGAGACGGTGAGGGTGGTGTCGGTGAGCCGCCCGCCGATCCACTCCATGACGAAGCCCAGCGCCCGGCGCCACCACGGCCCCGGCTGGTTGAACAGGAAGCCGTGGCAGGTGTAGGCGACCCGCGGGACCCCCGCGATGCGCGCGGCGAGCCGGGCCAGCACGCCGCTGATCGGCATGTGGGCGTGCACCATGTCCGGGCGCTCCGCCCGGAACAGCGCCACCATGGCCCACAGCGCCCGCCACTGCGCCCGGGGCGACAGGCTGCGTGCCATCGGCAACGGCGCGGTGCGCAGCCCGACCGCCTCCACGTCCGCCAGGAGCGGCCCGTCGGCGCAGACGCCCAGCACCTCGTGCCCGCGCGCCTGCGCTGCCCGCATCAGCGGCAAGAGGAAGTGCCGCAGCGAGAAATCGACGTTGGTGACCTCGATGAGCTTCACGCCGCCGCTTTGAACACCTTGCCGCCGTGCCGGGAAGCCTCGACTTTGAGGGTCATGCAGTATTTCCCGATCTTCCTGTCGCTCGCCGGCCGCCGCGTCCTCGTCGTGGGGGAGGGGGAGGCGGCGTCGCGCAAGGCGGAGGCGTTGCGCCGGG
>CAXUIQ010000648.1:0-2316 GCA_964250815.1 uncultured Acetobacteraceae bacterium | reverse complement strand
CAGGCGGGCCGAGCGCGCTTCAAGGGAAAGGTGCTGGCCGTCACCGGCAGCGTCGGCAAGACCACGACCAAGGAAATGCTGCGGGCGGCCCTGTCCGCCTTCGGCCCGACCCATGCGGCGGAGGCGTCCTACAACAACCATTGGGGCGTGCCGCTGACCCTCGCGCGCCTGCCGCCCGGCGCGGCGTTCTGCGTGGCGGAGATCGGCATGAACCACGCGGGCGAGATCGCGCCGCTGGCCCGGCTCGCCGCCCCGCACGTCGCCCTCGTGACCGCGGTCGCCAGCGCGCATATCGGCCACCTCGGCAGCCTGGAGGCCATCGCGGACGAGAAGGCGTCGATCCTGCAGGGCCTCGAACCCGGCGGCCTCGCGATCCTGCCCGGCGACAGCCCGTTCCTCGCGCGCATGGCGGAGGCCGCGCCGGGCCGGGTGGTCACGTTCGGCCAGGCGCCCGGCGCCGACGCGCGCCTGCTGCGAACAAGTCCGGCGCAGGCCAGGATCTGCGGCCGGCACGTCGAGTTCCCGCTGGCGGCGCCGGGGGCGCACATGGCGCTGAACGCCGTCGCCGCCCTCGCGGCCTGCGCGGCGCTGGGGCTGGACGTTTCCACCGCGGCGGCGGCGCTCTCGTCGTTCGTGCCGGGCGCGGGCCGCGGCTTGCAGCGGACGATCCGCGGCGGCGATGTGCTGCTGCTCGACGAAAGCTACAATGCGTCCCCGGCCTCGGTCCGGGCCGCCCTCGGCGTGCTGGCGGCATTGCCGGGCCGCCGGGTCGCGGTGCTGGGCGACATGCTGGAACTCGGCGAGTTCGGCCCGGCGGAACATGCGGGCCTGGCCGGCGACGTCGCGTCCAGCGCCGACCTGCTGCATGCCTGCGGCCCGCTGATGCGGCGTCTCTACGACGACGTGCCGGACGGGCGGCGCGGGGCGCATGCGCCGGACAGCGCGGCGCTGGCCCCCTTGGTCGCCGCCGCGGTCCGGCCCGGCGATGCCGTCCTGGTCAAAGGCAGCCTCGGCAGCCGCATGCGCCTGGTCGTGGCCGCGCTGGAACAGTCCGGAGCGCCGGACTGATGCTGGCCACCCTGTCCCGCCTGTCCCCCGAGCAGTTCATCCTGGCGAACCTGTTCCGCTACATCACGTTCCGTGCCGGGGCGGCGTGCCTCACGGCGCTGTTCATCAGCTTCCTGCTGGGGCCGATGGTGATCCGCTGGCTGATCTCCGTGCAGCGCGGCGGCCAGCCGATCCGCACGGACGGCCCGGCCCGGCACCTGATCGAGAAAAAGGGCACGCCCACCATGGGCGGCGTCTTGATCCTCGCCTCGCTCACCGTCTCGACCCTGCTCTGGGCGGATCTCCGCAACGGCTACGTCTGGGCGGTGCTGCTGCTGACGCTCGGCTACGGCCTGATCGGCTTCTTCGACGATTTCCTGAAGCTGACCCGGCGCAACACCCGCGGCGTGTCGGCGCGCGGCAAGCTCGCGGCGCAACTGCTGCTCGGCCTCGGCTGCGCCGTCTGGATCGTCCTGCTGACCCGCGAGCCGCTCGGCACCTCGCTCACGGTGCCGGTGTTCAAGGAGGTGCTGATCCCGTTCGGCCTGCTGTTCCCGCTGGTCGGCACCCTGGTCATGGTCGGCAGCTCCAACGCGGTCAATCTGACGGACGGGCTGGACGGGCTGGCCATCGTGCCGACCATCATCGCGGCGGCGGTGTTCGCGCTGATTTCCTACCTCGTCGGCAACCGGGTGTTCGCGGACTACCTGCAGCTCCATCCCGTGCCGGGGGTGGGCGAGCTGGGCGTGTTCCTGGCCGCCTTGGTCGGCTCCGGCCTCGGCTTCCTGTGGTTCAACGCCCCGCCGGCGGCGGTGTTCATGGGCGACACCGGCAGCCTGGCGCTCGGCGGCGCGCTGGGCGCGGTGGCGGTGGCGACCAAGCACGAGATCGTGCTGGCCATCGTCGGCGGGCTGTTCGTCGTGGAGACGGTGAGCGTCATCGTCCAGGTGTTCTGGTTCAAGCGCACCGGACGCCGCGTGTTCCTGATGGCGCCGCTGCACCACCATTACGAAAAGAAGGGCTGGTCGGAGCCGACCATCGTGATCCGCTTCTGGATCGTTTCCATGATCCTGGCATTGGTGGGCCTGGCCACCTTGAAGATCCGATGAGCGCCTTCCCCCCCGCCCTGTTCGCCGGGCGCCGCTTCGCCGTGGTCGGCCTGGGCCGCAACGGCATGCCGGCGGCGCGCGCCCTGCTCGCCATGGGCGCGGAGGTCGGCGCCTGGGACGACCGGCCCGAGTCGCGCGCCGCCGCCGGCCTGCCGCTGCA
>CAXUIQ010000647.1:0-2316 GCA_964250815.1 uncultured Acetobacteraceae bacterium | reverse complement strand
TCATCAACACCTCGCGTGAAAGCTTCAGGGTGTCCACCGAACCGGGGCAATCCCACCCGGTAGGGAGGCATCCCTGCCTCCCGTCCGGGATTGGGAGCATGGGGCGTAAGCCTCATGCTCCCCTTTCCAGGGTTCTTCGGTTCTCTCGCGACGAGAGACCAGCCGGAAGTGGGCTCCCTTTCGAGCGGGGTGACGTTCAAACCCCTATCCGCCCCGTTACAGGGCGGCGTTCGTTTTCTCCGGCCTCCTCTACCCGCACGCCCGACAGCTCTCCTTGCGGTCGGCCTGCCCTCCGTCCTGGCGGACGACGGGCGGGCATACGGGCTTACCCTGTTCCACTGTGGCGACACGGGTGGGTTAGGTCCTGCCATTCCGCCGGTGGCGCAATGCCCGACGTGCCTCCATTCTGAAGGAAGGCAACTCGGCCACACGCCGTTTTGGTCGAAGCCAACAGCAGCCGTGAGCTCCATGTTCCTAACGACGGTTGTCAGCAGTTCACTTGCGTTGACCCTACCATCCAGCCTTGCACCTCTCGGGCGTGCTGCTCGCCCGATCCATGCTCCCCCTCGCGGGAGAACATGCCTCCCGAGAGGGGTTACGTTGTCGGGGCGCTCCGCACCGGACCGTTGCCGGTCCCGCAACTCGGGCGAACGAGGGGTGACAAGCCTCTCCTGACGTTCGCCGGAACCCACAACCTCGGTTGCGGATCCCAGCAGGAGGAGACTTGCCGCTGTCAGAAGTATTGAGCATCGCCAATATTCTGACAGCCCCAAGCGCAACCACAGGTCGCACTCAGAACAGGAAGTACCGCTGCGCCATCGGCAGCACCGCCGCCGGTTCGCAGGTCAGCAGCACCCCATCCGCCCGCACCTCGTACGTCTCCGGATCGACCTCGATCACCGGCGTCGCGTCGTTGTGGACCATGCTGCGCTTGCCGATGCCGCCCCGGGTGTCGCGCACGGCCGAAAGCCGCCGCGCGAGGCCAAGCCGCTGCCCGATGCCGTCGTCCAGCGCCGCCTGCGACACGAAGGTGACGCAGCTTGCGGCCAGCGCCGCGCCGAACTGCCCGAACATCGGGCGGTAGTGCACCGGCTGCGGCGTGGGGATGCTGGCGTTCGGGTCGCCCATCGGCGCGCAGATGATCGTGCCGGCCTTCAGCACCAGGTCGGGCTTCACCCCGAAGAACATCGGCGACCACAGCACGAGGTCCGCGAGCTTGCCCGGCTCGACCGAGCCGACCTCGTGCGACAGGCCCTGCGCGATGGCCGGGTTCACCGTGTACTTGGCGACGTAGCGCTTGATCCGCGCGTTGTCCGCCCGCCCGTCGCCCGGCAGCGAGCCGCGCTGCTGCTTCATCTTGTGCGCGGTCTGCCAGGTGCGGACCGCCACCTCGCCGACGCGCCCCATCGCCTGGCTGTCCGACGACACCATGCTGAGCGCGCCCAGGTCGTGCAGGATGTCCTCGGCGGCGATGGTCTCGCGCCGGATGCGGCTCTCGGCGAAGGCCACGTCCTCGGGGATGGCGGGGTCGAGGTGGTGGCAGACCATGAGCATGTCGAGATGCTCGTCCAGCGTGTTGGCGGTGTAGGGCCGGGTCGGGTTGGTGCTGGACGGCAGGACGTTGGGCAGCCCGGCGACGCGGATGATGTCGGGCGCGTGGCCGCCGCCAGCGCCCTCCGTGTGGAAGGCATGGATGGTGCGGTCCTTGAAGGCGGCGATGGTGTCCTCGACGAAGCCGCTCTCGTTCAGCGTGTCGGTGTGGATCATCACCTGCACGTCGAAGCGGTCGGCGACGGATAGGGCGCAGTCGATGCTGGCGGGCGTGGTGCCCCAGTCCTCGTGCAGCTTGAGGCTGCTGGCCCCAGCGCGGATCATTTCCTCCAGCGCCGCCGGGCGGGACGCATTGCCCTTGCCGGCGAAGGCGAGGTTGACCGGCAAACCTTCGGCGGCCTGCAGCATCCGGGCGAGGTGCCAAGGACCCGGCGTGCAGGTGGTGGCGCTGGTGCCGGTGGCAGGCCCGGTGCCGCCGCCGACCAGCGTGGTGATGCCGGATGCCAGCGCCTCCTCGACCTGCTGCGGGCAGATGAAGTGGATGTGGCTGTCGATGCCGCCGGCGGTGAGGATCTTGCCCTCGCCGGCGATGACCTCGGTGCCGGGTCCGACGACGATGGTGACGCCGGGCTGCACGTCGGGGTTGCCGGCCTTGCCGATGGCGTGGATGCGGCCGTCGAGGATCGCCACGTCGGCCTTGACGATGCCCCAATGGTCCACGATCAGCGCGTTGGTGATCACGGTATCGACGGCGCCCTCCGCCTG
>CAXUIQ010000646.1:0-2328 GCA_964250815.1 uncultured Acetobacteraceae bacterium | reverse complement strand
GCGCAGGCCGGGCGGCGGGGGTGGCACGTCCCGGCGCCGCCCCGCATCGGCGCCGCCAGCGTCGGGGCCGCGCTGGCCGTGGCCTTCGCCGTCTGGCTCACGACCGGCATCTACAAGGTGGAGCCGGACGAGCTTGGCGTCGTCACCCGGTTCGGCCGCTACGTCGCCACGCGGTCTCCCGGCCTGAACTACCCCCTCCCCTTTCCCATCGAGCAGGTGGTGCTGCCCAAGGTGACGCAGGTGAACCAGATCGCCATCGGCACCCTGACCGGCGTCGCCGCGCAGATGCTGACGGGCGACGAGAACATCGTCGAGGCCAACGCCGCGGTGTTCTGGCGGGTCAAGGACCCGCTCAAGTACCTGTTCAACGTGGTGGACGCGGAGGCGACGGTGCGCGTCGCGGCGGACGGCGCGGTGCGGACGGTGATCGGGCGCAACCCGATCCAGGCCGCCCTGTCCGACCGCCGCCAGGCCATCGCCGACGAGGCGCAGGGCCTGCTGCAGCGCAAGCTGGATTCCTACGACGCCGGCATCCAGGTCACGCAGGTGCAGTTGCAGCGCGTGGACCCGCCGCTTGCGGTGATCGACGCCTTCAACGACGTGCAGCGCGCCCGCGCCGACCAGGAGCGCGCCCGCAACGAGGCGGAAGCCTACCGCAACGACATCCTGCCGCGGGCGCGGGGCGAAGCCGAGCACGTCCGGCAGGAAGCGCAAGCCTACCGGGAGCAGGCGGTGAACCTGGCCCAGGGCGACGCCGGGCAGTTCGCGGCCGTCGAGGGCAGCTACCGGGAAGCGAAGGGCGTCACCGCCCGCCGGCTCTACCTCGAAGCGATGGAGGAGGTGCTGCGGACGGCCAGCAAGGTCATCGTGGACACCCAGCCCGGCGCCGCCAACGCCGTCACGCCCTACCTGCCGCTGCCGCCTCCCGTCCGCGCGGCCATCGCTGCGGCGCCCGCGCCATGACCCGGCTGCTGGCCGGCCTGGCCGTGCTGGCGGCCGCGTGGCTCGCCACGGCGTCGCTCTACACCGTGGCGCAGTCGCAGCAGGCGCTGGTGGTGCGCCTGGGCCAGCCGGTCGCGGTGCGGCGCGAGCCGGGCTTGCAGGCCAAGCTGCCGCTGCTCGACACCGTGCTGTTCTACGACAACCGGCTGCTGCTGTTGGAGCCGGGGGTCGAGCAGATCATCCTGGGCGACCAGAAGCGCCTGGAGGTCGAGACCTATGCGCGTTTCCGCATCGCCGACCCGCTGCGGTACTTCCAGGCGCTGGGGACCGACGCCCAGGCGCGGTCGCAACTGTCGCAGATCATCAGCTCCTCCCTGCGGCGGGAGCTGGGCCAGGTGCCTTTGCCGGCGCTGCTGTCAGCGGAGCGGGACCGCATCACCGCCCGCCTGCTCGCCGCCGTGGCGCAGGACGCCGCGCCGCTGGGGATCGAGGTGGTGGACGTGAGCATCCGCCGGGCCGACCTGCCGGTGCAGACCAGCCAGGCCATCTACGACCGCATGATGTCCGAGCGCAACCGGCAGGCGAAGGAGCTGCGCGCCCAGGGCTTCGAATGGGCGCAGGAAATCCGGGCCAAGGCGGAGCACGACCGCACGGTGCTGCTGTCCGAGGCGCAGCGGGACGCGCGGCTGATCCGCGGGGAAGGGGAAGCGGAGGCCAACCGCGTTTCCGCCGCGGCCTTCGGCGCGGACCCGGGGTTCTACGACCTGTACCGCACCCTGCAAGCCTACCGGACCGCGCTGGCGCCGGGGACGCCGACGGTGATGCTCTCCTCTTCCAGCGCCTTCATGCGCCTCTTCCAGGCCGGCGTGCCCGCTGTGCCGGCGCCATGAGGCGGCCGGCCCGGTGCGGCCTTGCGCTTCTGCTGCTTGCGGCCGCCGCGGCGCCCGCGGGCGCGGTGGACGTGTCCCACCTTGCCAGCGTCGAGGACGACCCCTGCTTCCAGCAGGTGCACGGGCGCGTCCTCGACAGCCGGCTCGGCGCCATCGAGAGCCAGATCGTCGCCGCCTGCGCCGACGCCCGCGGCAACCCGACGGATGCGATGGCGCTGCTCGTCGAGCGCGCCAGGGCGCCGTCCTGGCTGCCGCCTCCGTCCGGGGGCATGGGCGGCGCGGCGGTCCTGCTCGCGGCGCTGGCGCAGCTTGCCGTCCTGGCTGCGCTGCTGGGGGTGGACACGGGCTATGCCGGCCGTGCGCTGGGGCTGGCGCTCCCGGCGGCTGCAGTGCCGGCCATCGCAGCGGCCCGCATCGCCGCCGCCGTGCTGCTGGCGGCACTGGCGGCGCTGCCCGGCCTCACCTTGGCCGCGGCCTTGGGCCTCCTGGCCTTCGC
>CAXUIQ010000645.1:0-2328 GCA_964250815.1 uncultured Acetobacteraceae bacterium | reverse complement strand
TGCGGCGCCGGGTTCTCGTGCCACTCGCCGACCCAGCCGACCGGCTGCACGGTGACGACCACCGTGGCCTCGGACCGCTCATGCTTGTTGTTCCACTGCGGGGCGGCGTTGCCGACGCCCTTCAGCTCGAACTCGGTCAGCGCGCATTGCCGCTGGTGGCTGACTCCGTCCTGATCGGTCCACAGGTGCCAGTAGGGGATGCGGGGCTTCGGGCCGGACGGGTCGGAGGCGGACTGGCCAGGCTTGGGCTGATCGGGCTTGGGCTGATCGGGCATGGGCGTCTCCGCTTCGGGGCTTGGTTCGGCATCCCCATCTGAACTTTCCGCCGCGCCCACTGTTCCATGGGGCGTGACGCGCCCGCTTCACCATCCGGGGAACCTCTACCCATGAATCTGCTGAACGACTACGCCCCGCTGCTGCTGCGGGTGTGCCTGGTGGTGCTGTTCCCGTTCAGCGGCCTCGACAAGATCGTGAACTGGCGCTCGGCGAAGCAGCAGGCCGGGGAAGGCGCCCTCGCCTCCGCCATGCTGGTCGTGGCCATGGTGGTGGAGATCGTGTGCCCTGTGTGCATCGTGCTGGGCTGGCACGACCGGGTGGCAGCCTTCGTGCTCGCGGGGTTCTGCGTGGTGACGGCGGTGCTCTACCACCAGTTCTGGCGCTACCCGGACTTCTGGCGCTTCCGCCCGGGCGAGGGGCTGGAGCATTTCTGGGAGTTCCTGAAGAACTTCGGCCTGGTCGGCGGCTTGGGACTGGTCGTGCTGGCCCCGCGCACCCTGCCGGCCACCGACTTCCTGGAGCATCCGCTGACATCCACCTACGTCGGCGGCCCGCACGCCGGCTCTGTCGCGCCAACAACTCCCTGACCTCCGCCCGTTAGCAGCATGATGTGCCCGTCCGGGTCGCGGAGCAGTCCGGCGGGGCCGGCGGACAGCGTCACCCAGTCGGTCAGCAGCGCACGGGCCGGCACGACCGGCGGCGCCGGGCGGCCCGGCGGCATGTAGCGCAGCAGTTCCAGCCCGGGACCCGAGGGCGACGGCAAGCGCAGCCCGGTCACGCGGACCCGCGCACCGTGCAGGCCGTCGAGCCGGGATTGCGCCGGGCTGTCGTTCCAGGACCGCGCCGCGACCCGGAAGCCGAGCCGACGGTAAAAGCGCAGGCTGCGCGCCGTGGATGCGACCGCCAAAGCGCTGTGGTCGATGCCGAGGAACGGCCCCGATCCCGTCCCGGCCCGGCGCTGCCACACCGGGCGTCCCTGGCCCGGCGGAAAGTGGATCAGCTCCAATGGATGCCCGTCGGGATCGCGGAACTTGACGGCGGACACGCTGCCGTTGCGCGGCGGCAGGCGCTCCGGCCCGTTGGTCGAGATGGGGCGGGGCGACTGTGCCGTAAGCTGCCGCCACGCCGCCGCCATATCGTCCACCACGATGGCCAGATGCTGGAACCAAAGGTCGTTGCTGCGGCTGTCTGCCGGGTAGGGCGCGCCCGGCGGGTCGAAGCGGACGAGCGCAACTTCCTCGCCGCCAAGGCGCAGCACGGCTTGCTCGGCGGACGCGCCCGGCGAGCCGAGCATTGCCGGCATGGCCGGGTCGCCCGGGCCGCGCGACGCGAGCCGAAACCCCAGGCCATCGCGGTAGAACGCCACCGCGCAGTCGAGATCCGCCACCACTCGGCTGATCCGCACGATGCGGGCGTCCCCGCCGCGCCGGGCGCGCAGCGCTGCGAAGCCCAAGGCCGCCAGCAGGGCCAGTGCGCCGCCGGCGGCGGGCCGCACGGTCAGGCGGCCAGCCGCTCCCGGATGCGGTCCGCGACGCGGAGCGCGTTGGCGATGATGGTGAGCGTCGGGTTCACCGCGCCGATGGAGGGAAAGAAGCTGGCATCCGTCACATACAGGTTGTCCAGCTCATGCGCCTTGCAGTCCAGGTCGAGGACCGAGTTGGCCGGATCGGTGCCGAAGCGCAGCGTGCCGGCCTGGTGCGCCGTGCCGTTGAGCGGGATGTCCTTGCCCAGGTAAAGCCGCCGCTCGATCAGGTGCGGCCAGGCGCCCATCGGCATCACCATGGCCTCCGTCTTGGCGCGCAGGCGCTTCGCCGCCTCCTCCCCGGTCTCCTGCAAGTCCAGCACCACGCGGTCGCCGTCGTAGCGGATGCGGTTCTCCGGGCGCGGCAGGTCCTCGGTTTGCAGCCAGAAGTCGATGGAATGCTGGGCCATCTTCTCGAACGGCCATTCCGGCAGGAACGGCATGAGGCGCTGCGCCGGCGCTTCCCCCCGGATCTGCTCGGCGTGGGAGGTCGCGCACATCTGGATCAGTCCCAGCGGGTACTCCCAGTC
>CAXUIQ010000644.1:0-2333 GCA_964250815.1 uncultured Acetobacteraceae bacterium | reverse complement strand
GGGCTTCGCCGAGGCCGCGCCGCCGCGCCCGCTGCTGACCCCGCGGGAGCTGGAAATCCTGCGCGCGCTCGGCGAGGGCATGACCAACAAGGCCGTCGCGCGCCAGCTCGGCATCAGCGCGCACACCGTCAAGTTCCACCTGGAGGCCGTGTTCGCCAAGCTCGGCGTGGCGAGCCGGGCCGAAGCGGTGGCGAAGGGGCTGCGCCGCGGGCTGCTGATGCTCTAGCGCCGCGGGCCGCCATGCCCGATCGCGTCCTGGCCCGGAACCTGGCGCCACGCTGCGGCGCTATGCCTGGCACAGCAACGAGCGAGCAAGCGATGTCCGACAACCCCCTGGAAGACACCCCGGAACGCACGGCGCGCATCGAGGCGCGCGCCCGGCACCTCTGGGAACAGGCCGGCAGCCCGCCGGGCAGCATGGCCGAGTTCACCGAACGCGCCGACGAGCTGATCCGCATGGAGGACGCGGCCGGCACCGGCCAACTGCCCAACCCGATGACGCAGGACGAGCCTGTGCCGGGCGTGGTGGTCGAGGAAGCCGCCATCCAGGAGAACCTCGGCGAGTTCCCGGGCGGCTCCAGCGTCGCGGACCAGGGCGAATGGCGGGAAACGCCGATGACCCGGGACGAGCTGCGCCACGGCGGCGACCCCCAGCCGGACCGCGGCGACGCGCCTTGAGCTATTTTCGTCCTTGGCGCAGGGCCGCCTGAACCAGGGCGTCCAGCGCCGACAGGAAGCGGGAGCGGGCGGCCTTGGCCAGCGGCGGCGGCCCGCCGCCGCCCGCGCCGATCTCCCGCAGGTGCCGCGCCACTTCCCGCCCGGCCAGCGCCGAGCCGATGTTGTCCGCCGTCCAGACATGGCCGTTGTGCGACAGCGCCCGCGCGCCCCGCGCCAGGCAGCGGGACGCGAGCGGGATGTCGGCGGTCACGCACACGTCCGCCGGGCCGATCCGCTCGGCGATCCAGTCGTCGGCCTCGTCCGGCCGGTCCCCCACCGTGACCATCTCGACGTTGGGCAGGCCCGGCGGGCGGATCGGGCGGGAGCCGTTCGACACCACCCGGACGGGAAGGCCGAGGCGGGTGGCGACCCGGAACGCTTCTTCCCGCACCGGGCAGGCGTCCGCGTCGATGAACAGCGTGGTGGTCACGCCGGACGCCGGGCCGGACGCGCCGGCGTCAGACCTTCTCGACCTGGCTGTATTCCAGCTCGACCGGGGTGGAACGGCCGAAGATCGACACGCTGACCTTCACGCGGCCCTTTTCCTCGTCCACCTCCTCCACCGTGCCGTTGAAGCTGGTGAACGGGCCGTCGGCGACGCGGATCTGTTCGCCGATCTCGAACAGCACGGCCGGGCGCGCCCGCTCCACGCCTTCCGCGCTCTGCTTGAGGATGCGCTCGGCCTCGGCTTCGGTGATCGGCGAGGGCCGGGTCTTGGTGCCGAGGAAGCCGGTGACCTTGGGCGTGTCCTTGATCAGGTGCCAGGTCTGGTCGGTCAGTTCCATCTTGACCAGCACGTAGCCCGGGAAGAACTTGCGCTCCGCGTTGATCTTCTGGCCGCGCCGGACCTCGACCACGTCCTCGGCGGGCACCAGGATCTCGTCCACCATGTCGGCCAGGCCCTTCTGCGCCGCCTGCTCCTTGACCTGCTGCGCGATCTTCTTCTCGAAGCCGGAATACACGTGGACGACGTACCAACGCTTGGCCATGGATGGTCCCTTAAAACCCGACGCCGAACAGCGCGCGGACGCCGATGCCGATGATCTGGTCGGCGACGAAGAAGAACACGGCCGCCAGCCCCGACAAGGCGAACACCAGGCCGGTGGTGACCATCGTTTCCTTGCGGGAAGGCCAGGTGACCTTGCCGACCTCGGTCCGCACTTCGCGGAGGAACTTCACCGGGTCAAACGCCAACGCCATGGGTTCCAGACTTTCTTGAGGGGCCTGCGTCGCAGGGGGCCAAGGCGCCGGCTGGCAGGGGCGGAGGGTCTCGAACTCTCAACCTCCGGTTTTGGAGACCGGCGCTCTAGCCAATTGAGCTACGCCCCTGCATGGCCGGCAAGCCATCCGGCACGGCGGCCCGGCGCGGCCGTCCTTGCGAAGTGCGTAGAAAGAGCCTGCGCATCGTTATGTCAAGTGTCCGCGGCCGACCGCGCGACGGGACGCTACCCGTGACGGGACCAGAACGCCTATATCCGCCATCGCATGACCCGGTTCCGATGCCCCTGCCGCTGACCAGTCCCCCTGTGCCTGTTCCCCCTGTGCCCGTGCGGCGCCGGCCGGCCATGGCCCGCGGTCCGCGCCGGCGCTGGGCGGTCGCCGCCTCCCTGCTGCTG
>CAXUIQ010000643.1:485-2342 GCA_964250815.1 uncultured Acetobacteraceae bacterium | reverse complement strand
GGCGCGGGCCGAGTGGCCGGCTCGGTTGCAACGGCTCGGCGGACGGCTGGCCCGGCTGGCGCCGCCGGGCTGGGAGGTGTGGCTGGACGGCGGGCACAACCCCGGCGCCGGCGCGGCGCTGGCCTGCCACGCGGCGGGCTGGACCGACCGCCCGCTCTGCCTGGTCGTGGGCATGAAGCAGGCGAAGGACGCCGCCGAGTTCCTGCGACCGTTGCTGCCGCATGCGGCCCAGGTGTTTGCGGTGCAGGAACCCGGGCAGCACCTGGCGCTGCCAGTCGAGGCGATCGTCGAGGCGTCGGGAGGCATCGCGATCCCCGGCCCCACGGTTGCCCAGGCGCTCGGGAAGCTGCCAGCCGATCCGCCCGGCCGGGTGCTGATCTGCGGCAGCCTGTACTTGGCCGGCGAAGTTTTGAAGTCGCATGTAGCGGAATAAGATGCATCCGGGTCTTGGCGTCCGGCAGAACGTCCCAACACTGTTGCTCAAGGCGGTTAGTCCGCGTCCTCCGACATCGTGGAGTTGGTCATGGACGGTCCCGAAGCGTCGGCGCCGGGGAAACTACGTGTCACAGTCGCAGACGCCAAGGCCACGCCCAACGATGTCGGCCGCTCCACCGCCCTCGTGCTCGCCCACGGCTCCATGGAACTGCGCTGGTTCGCGCCGAAGCAGGAAGATCCGCAGACGCCGCATGACCGGGACGAGCTTTACATCATCGCGTCCGGCACCGGCGTGTTCATGCGCGCCGTGGAAAGCGACCCGTTCAACGACACCATGCTGCCGATCCAGGGAGAGGAGCGCGTGCGGTTCGGCCCCGGCGACGCGCTGTTCGTCCCGGCGGGCACCGTGCACCGCTTCGAGGAGTTCTCGGACGATTTCGCGACCTGGGTCGTCTTCTATGGTCCGGAGGGCGGCGAGCGGCGCTGATGCTGGGAGGCTGACGGGCGATGGAGATTACCGGTTTTGTGCCGCAGGACCGCCCGCGATGGACGGAACTCTGGCGCGCCTACCTTGCGTTCTACGATACATCCCTGCCGGATGATGTGTTCGAGCATACGTGGCGCCGCTTGCTGGACGGCACGGCGCTCCATGGCTTGGCCGCGCGGGTCGATGGGCGGATCGTTGGCATCACCCATTTCCTGTTCCACGGCAGCGCCTGGACCGCGGCGCCGGTCTGCTACCTGCAAGACCTATACGTCGATGGCGCCGTGCGGGGCCAGGGTGCGGGCCGCGCGCTGATCGAGGCGGTCGCCGCGCATGCCCGCGAGCGGGACAGTGCGCGGCTCTACTGGCTGACCCAGGACCACAACGCGGCGGCCAGGCTGCTCTACGACCGCATCGCCAAGCATTCGGGCTTCATCCGCTACGAGTACCCGCTGTCCTGACATCCACGGCCCAGCCCCGGCCTCTCAGCCGAGGTTGCTGGCAACCCACTGCTTCAGCTCGCTTTTCGGCGCGGCGCCGACCTTGGTGGCGGCGGGCTTGCCGTCTTTGAACAGGATCATCGTCGGGATGCCGCGGACGCCATAGGCGTTGGGCGACATCGGGTTGTCGTCGATGTTCACCTTGGCGACGGTCACGCGGCCCTTGTACTCCTTCGCGATCTCCTCCAGCGCCGGGGCGATCATCTTGCAGGGGCTGCACCACTCGGCCCAGAAATCGACCAGCACCGGCTCCTTGGCTTCCAGGACCTGCGTCTTGAAGGTGTTGTCGCCGACGGCGATGGTGTTCTCGCTCATGGATGAACTCCTGCTTTCCTCCAGGGAGTTGGGGCGCGGCGGCACCTTGATCAAGCGCCGGGCTGGTGCGCGTCCAGCAGGGTCCCGGGAATGGCAGCGACTGCGCCCTGGTCCGTCCAGACC
>CAXUIQ010000643.1:0-475 GCA_964250815.1 uncultured Acetobacteraceae bacterium | reverse complement strand
GGGGGGGGGGCCGCGCCCGGCGGGGCCGGGGCACGGCCCGCCCCGCCGCGGGGCCCCGCCCCCCCGGGGGCCCAACGGACGGGCCGGCCCGGGTAGATGCCGCGCAGCACGGCACGGTAGGCGGCCAACTGGCGCAGGTAGCGCACGGGAGTTTCGGCCACGTCCGCGGGCGGGGCGCGGTTGGTCTTGAAGTCCGCCACCAGGATTTCGTCCGGCAGCACGGCCATCCGGTCCACCACGCCGCTCACGACCACCCCGCCGACCACGCCGGTCAGCGGCTGCTCCGCCCGGCTGCCGGGGCCGAACAGCGGCGCCAACTCCGGGCGGGACAGCACGGCCAACGCCTGCTCCGCCAGCGCCTCCGCCTCCTCCGGCGCGAGGCCGAAGCCGGCCAGGCGGAGGTGCGCCCGCGCCGCGCCGGGCCGCGCCGCCTCCGGCACCTCGGGCAGGTGCTGCAGCAGGGTGTGCATCAAGC
>CAXUIQ010000642.1:0-2347 GCA_964250815.1 uncultured Acetobacteraceae bacterium | reverse complement strand
GCGGCGCGGTTCACGGCGGGCGCCTTGGCGATGCGGGCGACTGGCGGCGGGGCGTTGGCCCAAGCCTGCCTGGCGCGCGCCTGGGGCGGGCGGCTTTGACGACGCTCCTGCTGCTCGGCGTGCTGGCCGGGGGCGGGACGCTGCTTTGGCGGCTGGCGCGGGGCAGGGGGGCCGTGGCGCGCATCGGGCCGCCGGTGCTGTTCGGCGCGCTGCTGCTCGCGGTGTGGCAGATTGCCTGCGTCGGCTACGGCGTGCCCGGCGTGCTGCTGCCGCCCCCGTCCGCCATTGCCCGGGCGTTCGCGACCCACCTGCCCACCCTGGGCGCCGATTTCGTGCAGACCGTGCTGCGCGCGGTGCTGCCGGGCTATGCGATGGGCTGCGCGGCCGGGCTGCTGGCCGCCATCGCCCTCGACCGGTCGGATTTCCTGCGGCGCGGGGTGATGCCGCTCGGCAGCCTCGCCGCCGCCATGCCCATCGTCGGCATTGCGCCCATCGCCGTGATGTGGTTCGGCTTCGATTGGCCGAGCAAGGCCGCTGTCGTGGTCGCCATGACCTTCTTCCCCATGCTGGTACAGGCGACCGCCGGCCTCGCCGCCGCCGGCGCCAACGAGCGCGACCTGATGCGCGGCTACGGCGCGGGCTACGGGGCGACCCTGCTGCGCCTCCGCCTGCCCGCCGCGGTGCCGTTCCTGTTCGTGGCGCTCAAGCTGAATGCGACCTTGGCGCTGATCGGCGCCATCGTCGCCGAGTTCTTCGGCACGCCCATCGTCGGCATGGGGTTCCGCATCAGCACGGAGGTCGCGCGGATGAACCTCGACCTGGTTTGGGCGGAGATCGTGCTGGCCTCCTTGACCGGCACGGCCGCCTTTGCCGCCCTGTCGCTGTTGGAACGCCGGGTCGCGTTCTGGCACCCTTCGTTCCGTTGAACCCCCGGGAGAGCCTTCTCATGCGCCTCTTGCTCGCCGCCGCCGCCGCGCTGCTCGGCCTTGCCGGCCACGCCTTCGCCGCGGACAAGCTCACGCTGCAACTGAAATGGGTGCCGCAGGCGCAGTTCGCCGGGTACTACGTCGCCGCCGCGAAGGGCTTCTACGCGGACGCCGGGCTGGACGTGACGATCAAGCCGGGCGGGCCGGACATCAACCCCAGCCAGGTCATCGCCGGCGGCGGTGCCGACGTGATCGTGGATTGGATGCCGTCGGCGCTGGCCGCGCGGGAGAAGGGCGTCAAGCTCGTCAACATCGCGCAGGTCTTCGAGAAGTCCGGCATGGAGCTGACCTGCCGCAAGGACAGCGGCATCTCCAGCCCGGCGCAGTTCAAGGGCCACACGCTGGGCGTGTGGTTCAGCGGCAACGAGTACCCGTTCCTGTCCTGGATGGCCAAGCTGAAGCTGCCGATTGGCGGCGGCCCGGACGGCGTCACCGTGCTGAAGCAGGGCTTCAACGTCGATCCGCTGCTACAGAAGCAGGCGGCCTGCATCTCGACGATGACGTATAATGAATATTGGCAACTGATCGAGGCCGGCATGAAGCCCGACCAGCTCCATGTGTTCCGCTATGAGGACCAGGGCGTCGCCACCCTGGAGGACGGGCTTTACACCACCGAAAGCAAGCTCGCCGACCCGGCCGCCGTCGCGACCCTCGCCCGGTTCCTGCAAGCGTCGCTGAAAGGCTGGCAGTACGCCAGCGCGCACCAGGACGAGGCGGTGAGGATCGTGCTATCCAACGACACGGCGGGCGCCCAGACCGCGGCGCACCAGAAGCGCATGATGGGTGAGGTGGCGAAGCTGCTCGGCGACCCGCAGCGCATGGGCTACCTGGAACCGGCCGCCTACGAGCGCACGGTGGGCGAGCTGATGAGCGGCGGCGGCGATCCCGTGATCACCAAGAAGCCGGAAGGCGCGTGGAGCCACGCCGTGTATGACGCGATGCCGCGGTGACGGGCCGGCCCCGGCATGAGGCACACCAGCCGATCTCCCCCGGACTGACGGCAGCAAGGAAACCGCCATGGCGCAGCACCACGAAATCCCGGCGACGCCGGACAAGATGGTTCTCGGCTACCTCGACGCGACGACCCCGCCGGTGCTGGAAGTCGAATCCGGCGACACCGTGAAGCTGTATTCATTCCCGGCCGGCGGCATGGCGAGCCTGCCCGAGATGTCGCGCGTGCCCGCGGACTACCTGGCGGCGCTGAAAACGCTGCCGGACGGCCCCGGCCCGCACTTCATCACCGGCCCGGTCCACGTGCGCGGCGCGCAGCCCGGCGACACGCTGCAGGTCGATGTCCTGGACGCCCAGCCCACGATGGACTGGGGCTTCGTCGCCATCCTGCCGCTGCTCGGCACGCTGCC
>CAXUIQ010000641.1:0-2348 GCA_964250815.1 uncultured Acetobacteraceae bacterium | reverse complement strand
TCAGCCGGGCGAGCAAGTCAGGTTTCGGCGGATCCGGCTTCACGGGGTCGGGCTTGGGCATCGTCAGGCGGTCGCCGAAGGCGTCCAGCCGGCCGGACACCACCAGGCGCGCGCCGGGCACGATGGCCTTGGGCGGCGGGCGGCCGAAATACACCAGCTCCATGAAGCCGGTGCCGTCGGTGCAGACCACCCGCCACGGCTGCCGCGCGGTCTCCGGCGCGTCCTGCCGCACGACCTCCACCGCGAGCGTCGCGACCTGGCCCGGCTGCGCCGTCCGGATCGTCGGGCGGGCGCGGCGGTCCAGGTAGGACTCCGGCATGTGGAACAGCAGGTCCAGCACCCGGGAACCGCCCGCCACGCGCTCGATCAGCTTGGCCAGCGCCGGGCCGACGCCGCGCAACTCCGTCACCGGGGCGAGCAGGGGAGCGAGCGGATCATCCGCGATTTGACCGGCAGGATGGGTTGGCGACACGGGCGGGCTGACTTTATGGGAGGTGGCCGCTATATGACAGCCCACCGCCAGGGACCCAAGAGTGCAGCAGACCGACACCGACCCGCCCTCCGGCCATGATCTTGAGCATCGGCGCCGCCGCATCCTGTTCCGCGCCACCCACCGGGGCACCTATGAGAACGACATCCTGATCGGCGGCTACGTCCGCGCCCGGATCGCCGTCTTCACCGATGCCGACCTCGATGCGCTGGAGGAGTTGATGGAGCTGCCCGACGCCATGCTGGCGGACTGGCTGACCGGGCGGCAGCCGATCCCGGCCGACTGCGACACCCCCATGCTGCGCGCGATCCGCCGGGCGGCGGAGGACGGCGAGGGCCGGTCCCGATGACTGCGGTGATCTATGGCGCGCCCGAGGGCTACGACGCGCTGCTGCTCGCCCGGCGCCGGGCCGAGCACGCTGGTGAAGGCGGGGGGTCGGTCCTGCACGTCGCCCGCGATGACAGCCGCATGGCCCGGCTGTCCGAGGCGCTGGCGTTCTTCGCGCCGGAGATCGAGGTGCTGCGCTTCCCTGCCTGGGACTGCCTGCCTTACGACCGCGTGTCGCCCAATCCCGAGATCGTGTCCGAGCGCATCGCCACCCTGGCGCGCCTGTTGGAGCCGGCGGGCCGCCCGCGCCTCGTGCTCACCACCGTCAACGCCCTGGTGCAGCGCGTGCCGCCCCGCCCGGCGTTCGAGGGGGTGAGCCTTTCGCTGCGCGCCGGCGGCACCGTGGACCCCGATTCGGTGATCCGGTTCCTGGAGGCCAACGGCTACGGACGCGCCGGCACGGTCATGGAGCCGGGCGAGTACGCCACCCGCGGCGGCATCATCGACATCTACCCGGCCGGCGAGCCGGACCCGGTGCGGATCGACCTGTTCGGCGACACGGTGGAAAGCCTGCGCCGCTTCGACCCTTCGACCCAGCGCAGCACGACGAAGATGCAGGCCCTGGTGCTGCGGCCGGTGTCGGAGGTGCCGCTGGACGCCGAGAGCGTGAGCCGGTTCCGCGAGGGCTGGCGCGAGCTGTTCGGCCCGAAGGCCGCGGAGGACCCGCTATACCAGGCGGTCTCCGCAGGCCGGCGCTACCCCGGCATTGAGCACTGGCTGCCGTTGTTCCACGGCGGCATGGATACGCTGCTGGACTACTTGCCCGATCCCTCCGTGAGCCTCGACCACCAATCGGAAGAGGTGCTGGAGCGGCGGCTGGAAATGGTCGCCGACCACGCCCAGGCCCGTCAGGCGGTGCCGCGGGACGGGGAGGTGCCGTACCGCCCGCTGCCGCCGGACCGGCTCTACCTGGACCACGCCGGATGGGACGCCATGCTGGCCCGGGGGCCGATTATGCTGTTCAGCCCGTACGGTCGTCCGGACGGCGCGGACGGCATCGACGCCGGCGGCCGGCCCGGCCACGTGTTCACCAAGGCGGGCGCCGCGACCGGAGAAAACGTCTTCCATCAGCTCCGCGAGCAGGCTGCGGCCTGGGCGGGGCAGAAGCGGCGCACGGTCGTCGCGGCCTGGACCCGCGGCTCCCGCGAGCGGCTGGCGCACCTGCTGCGCGAGAACGGCTTCAAGGCCGAGCCGACGGACACCTGGAAGGCCGTGCAGGCCCTGCCCATCGACGCCACGGCGGTCGTCACCCTGGGGTTGGAGCGCGGCTTCGTCGCCGGGCCGGTCAGCGTGGTCAGCGAGCAGGACCTGCTGGGCGAGCGCATCAGCCGCCCGCCGCGCCGCCGCAAGCGCGCCGACCAGTTCATCGCCGAGGCGACCGAGATCGCCGAGGGCGACCTGGTGGTGCACCAGGAGTACGGCATCGGCCGCTACGACGGCCTCGAAACCCTGCGCGTCGGCCCGGCGCCGC
>CAXUIQ010000640.1:0-2351 GCA_964250815.1 uncultured Acetobacteraceae bacterium | reverse complement strand
GCGGCGAGCTGGACGCGGCGCGCACGCGCGAGCTGGCCGACGAGATGCGCGCCGCCGGCCTGCCGCTGTGACCGGGCCAGGCCGGCCTACCCTGTCTGCCGCCCTTGCGTCTCACCATCGTGGGCCGGAGCGGACGATTGCGGGTCCGTCTCACGCAATGCGGGTTCCGACGCGGCCAGTGCGGGCCGGATGGCCCGGATAGGATCACCCAATGCGGGTCAGGAACGCCCAACCATTGCGGGTCGGGGTGCCGACGATTGCAGGCTGGTACACGTAGAACTGGGCTGAGGGCTGCATCCAACCCCTTTCTGCCCCTAAGACCGCAATTTTGGGCAGAGGCTCAGAATGCCCACTGAGTATGTTGATGCAGGGACGGTCCCTTGGTTTCGGTGCGCGGTAAGACGCGTCGTCTTAGCCGAAGCCAACTTTGACGAGAGCGCTACCGGACGACGTGATCTCGTGCCGCTCGCCAGCGTTTCCGACAACCCTGCGCCAGGTTTCACAGCTCAACTTGGTATTCACGCCACCTGAGACCGGTCATAGACGAAACCTGCATACATTCCCGGGACGCAAAACCATGTTCGGCACTCTTCATACTCAAGTATAAGCTCCAATTGGAAAAGTCGTAACTCCCAGATTACTGGTCAGATTGCACAGAAAGCCTGAACTTTAGAGCAGCGGTGCCGTTTCCTCTGGTGGTGAATGCCGCCTTCTGTACGCCTAATGCCTGCTTCTGTGGTGAAGCACACTCAACTAAACATCCAAGTTCGCCACCTTCAAAGCATTGCCCACAATGAAGTCGCGCCGCGGCTCGACCACGTCGCCCATCAACGTCGAGAAAACCTGCGCCGCATCCTCCCCATCGCCTACGCGCACTTGCAGCAAGGTCCGGACCTGCGGGTCCAGCGTGGTTTTCCAAAGCTGCTCGGGGTTCATCTCGCCCAAACCTTTGAAACGTTGGATCGCCAGGCCCTTGCGGCCCTGGGCCAGGATGCGGTCGAACGCGGTCGCGGGGCCAGGGACACGGATCTGGGCCTTGTCCAGGGCGAGCACCGCAGGCTCGGCGAAGCGACTGGCCAGCGCCCCGGCCCGGTCCGCCAGCCAGCGCGCCTCGGCGCTGCGAAGGCTGCCGCCGTCCACGCTGTAGCGCTCGGCGACGCCGCGCACCGTGCGGGCGAGGTGCAGGCCGCGGTCGTCCGCCCAAACCTTCCAGGTGCGCTCGTTGGGTAGGGACACCGCGTTCAGCCGCTGCACCAGGTCGTTGCTGACCGCCATGGCGCGCGCCGCGTCGGCGGTCAGCGCCCCGGCGATGGCGGCCTGCTCCAGCAGCGCCGTGGGCACGGAGGTCGCGAGCCGGCGCAGGTTGCCGGCCGCTTCCCGCAGCCAGGCCAGTTCCCCCGTCATCTCGTCGCCCGCGAACACCCGGCCGTCGGCATAGGCCAGCCGCGCCTCGGCCAGCGCCTTGTCGAGCAGGTAATCCTCCAGCGCCTGATCGTTCTTCAAGTAACGTTCGTCATGGCCGCGCTTGGCGCGGTAAAGCGGCGGCTGCGCTATGTACAGGTGGCCGCGCTCGATCAGTTCCGGCATCTGGCGGAAGAAGAACGTCAGCAGCAGCGTGCGGATGTGGCTGCCGTCCACGTCCGCGTCCGTCATGATGTTGATGCGGTGGTAGCGCAGCTTGCGGATATCGAACCCGCCCTGCTCCGGCTCGCCGCGGCCGATGCCGGTGCCGAGCGCCGTGATCAGCGTGCCGATCTCGGCGCTGCCCAGCATCCGGTCGAACCGCGCCCGCTCGACGTTCAGGATCTTGCCCTTAAGCGGCAGGATCGCCTGGAACTTACGGTCGCGGCCCTGCTTGGCCGAGCCGCCGGCGCTGTCGCCCTCGACGATGAACAGCTCGCTCTTGCTGGGATCACGCTCCTGGCAGTCCGCGAGCTTGCCCGGCAGGGTGCTCACGTCCAGGACGCCCTTGCGCCGGGTCAATTCGCGCGCCTTGCGCGCCGCTTCCCGCGCGGACGCCGCGTCCATCACCTTCTGGATGATCGACTTCGCCTCCTTGGGGTGCGTCTCGAACCAGTGGGACACCGTGTCGGCCACCGCCGCCTGCACCACCGGCTGCACCTCGGAGCTGACCAGCTTGTCCTTGGTCTGGCTGCTGAACTTGGGGTCCGGCACCTTGACCGACAGCACGGCCGTCATGCCTTCCCGCATGTCGTCGCCCACGAGGTCGAGCTTCTCCTTCTTGCCCATCCCTTCCGCGTACTTGGTCACCACGCGGGTCAGCGCCTGGCGGAACCCGGCCAGGTGCGTGCCGCCGTCGCGCTGCGGGATGTTGTTGGTGAAGCACAGCA
>CAXUIQ010000639.1:0-2357 GCA_964250815.1 uncultured Acetobacteraceae bacterium | reverse complement strand
GATGCGGGGGGCGCATGGGCTTTGAGCCGCGGGCCGCGCCGTGCGCGCGACGGGCGGATTGTCAGCACACAAGCCGGGTCAGCCTGTCGCAGGATGGCATCGAGTTCGGGTATTCCGGCTACAGGATCGTCACCGAGTTCGACGGTTGCCTGCCCCGGCCCGGCGGCGATTGGCGGCCGAGGTCGCTGTTTTCCGTGGACGGCGGCCACCATTTCCTGTTGCTGAAACACGGCGATGTCGGCTCGTTCTGGCGGCTTGGCGCGGATTACAAGCTTGCCGGAAACGATCACGGCGACATGCGGGCCTTGTTGGACAGCATGCTGCATCCAGAACGGACCGACGCCCGGGACCGCGCCCTGGTCCTGGAGGTCCGCGGACTGATCGCATATTGCGACGGGAACGATCAGGCGTGTTTCGACGCGCTCCTCGATGCGTGCCGCCTCGACGGCCTCCGGGATGCCGAGTCATACTCGGCCCTGGTGGATGCCGCATCCCGGTTGGGGCGCCTCGACGACGCCTTGCCGCTCGTCGAGCCTGTCCTGGATAGGCCCGGCTTCTTCACGCCGGAGCAGGCGGCCATCCCGAAAGCCTGGCTCGCCCGGTCCTGCGCGGACCGCCTCGACTTCGCGCGGGCGCATGCGCTGCTTGCCGCAGCCATCGCCGGGTCCGCCAACCTGCCCGGCTGGACCGCCAGCCTGATCGTCTGGTGCACGTGGCGGGACGCCAGCGCCGAGTTCGGCAGCCCGCCGGCACTGCTCCTGCACGAAGCCGCCGAGTTCGGGCGGGCGGCGCTCGACTTCCTGGCCGGGGGACCGTGCGCCTGGCGCCCGGGGCGGTACCCAACCGAAACCGTGGCCCGCCATTGGGCGCGCCGGCATGTCTGGGCGATCCACCTCGGGCCCGACGACGCGGAAACAGTCGCGCTGCTCCGGGCCGGCGGGATTTCGCCCGTGTTCCTCCAGGCGCTGCTCCGGGGATGGGACGGCGTGGGGGAGGCCTGCTTCGCCGCCTGCCCGGACGTGCCGTTCGCCGCCGACCCGGCCCTTTCGCTCCGGGTGAAGGAGGTGGCCGCCGCCGTCCTGCTTGGCGGCAAGCCGGTGCTGTGCCCGTTCAGCGGCGAGCGCGCCCTCGCCCGCGACACGATCAACCTGCACACCTTCCTGCACCGGAAGAACGGGCGCACGTGCGTCATCTTCTCGGACCCGGACATCAGCCTGGCGCCCTCGGACTCCGCCTGGTTCTTCCCGGACCTGGGCATCCTCCTGACGTTCGGGCGGAACATGCAGCCGGAGGCCGAGCTCGCCACGACCATGCGTCGCGTGATGGACAACCTGGAGGCCGTCCAGGCCCACCTCGCGGCGCCTGACCGGCCCGTCATGGTGTCCGAAGAAGGCATGGGGCATATCGGCCACTACATTTGGAACGTCGTTTCCGGCTGGGGGAAGCTGTTCGGCCTGGTGGACGCGAAGGACATCAAGGTTCTCACCTCCTATCGGAGCAAGCACTTCTTCGGGGGCGTCACCGAGCTGTACGCGGACGAAATCCGCCCGGTCGCCCACGTCCTCAAGGTGGACGACGCGGAGGATGCCTTCGCGGCCATGCTGAGGCACCGCGGCCTCGCGCTGGTGCTTCGGGACAGGGCGGTGACGGAGGACCTGGCGCGGCGCGTCCTCGCCTGGTGCAGAGGGCATGTCTCAAGCGAGTTTTTCCACGCCCTTGCCAGCGTGCGCCGGGCGGCCGATCCGTTGGTCATGGTCACCATCCGGTGCGAGAACCGGGCGTGGGTCGAGCAGGAAAGCGGCTTCATCCAGATCATCCACCGCCTCGCGGCCGAGCACCCGCGGCTGGGCGTGATCATCGACGGCCTGAACGCTCCGCCGCCGGGCACGACGACGTTTGCGCCCATGTCCATGGAAGAAGAGCAAGCCATGGCCGAACGCATCATGGCGGCCTGCCCGGCCGTGCCGATCGTCAACGCGATCGGCTGCACGCCGGCGGAGGGGGTGATGTGGTGCGGCGCCATCGACGCCTTCGCGGCGCCCATCGGCGCCGGGCTGGCGAAAAGCCGCTGGATCGCCAACAAGCCCGGGGTCGGGTTCTCGAACCGGACCTTCCTTGAGGACGGGCACTTCGAGGGATACCTGTACAGCCACTTCCGCGAAGCGTCCTCGGCGATGCTCTACGTTTCGCGGGAGGACGTGGCGGACGCCGACGAAGGGCATCACGGGATGATCGGGCGGGCGAACTTCAGCATGGATTGGCAGGCGCCGCTTGCGAAGCTGCGCGTGCTTCTTTCCACGACAAAACAGGAGACGGCTGCCTTGACGGCGTAGCGGTCACTCGCGCCTCACCCCTTC
>CAXUIQ010000638.1:0-2359 GCA_964250815.1 uncultured Acetobacteraceae bacterium | reverse complement strand
CTGTACGACTACACGTTCCGGCCCTACGGCGCGCAGACCAAGGAGGAAGGCCTGGCGGTGGCCTACGACACGGGCATCGTCTGCAGCGACGAGATCCTGCTGTACCCCGATCCTTACCCGAGCCGGGAAGACTGGTGCTGGGCCAGGGTCGCGGCCACCGAACGCCGGCTCGCCGAGCGGGACCCGGCGCTCCCGGTCGTCTTCGTCTCGCACTTTCCGCTGGTCCGCGAGCCCACCCGGGTGCTGCGGTACCCGCCGGTGGCTCAGTGGTGCGGCACGCCGCGGCCGCCCGCCTGGGGACGATGTGCCACGATGCCGCCGGCGGCCCGCGCGACCCGCTGGAAGCCGTCCGCTGGTGGCGCGTCCCCGGCCTCGGCGCGGCGCTGCACCTGGGCCAGGGCATCCGGGAGGACCAGGCGGAGGCAATGGCGTGGCTGCTCGTCGCCTCGGGCCGGCACAGCGTCCTCGTGCGTCCGTTCCTCGCCCGGGTCAGGAACGGCCTGGCCCCGGCGCAGCTCGCGGCGGCGCAGGAGATGGCTCGAAAAGCCGGCTGGCTCGGCAGTTGATCCCGTTCAGGACAGGCCATACAGGCATCAATCGGGAACCGCGCCGGGCAGGTGCAGCCGGCGTCCCATGAACAGCGGCAGCAGCATCGCGGGCCGCCCGGCTTGGCGGACCATCGCGGCCGGGAGCGCCTCCAGCGCGTCGAACGCCGTGCCGAACTGCGCCGTGACCTGGGCCAAGGAGGTGCGCGGGGCCACGATCACGACATCCTTGCCGGCATAATCCGCGGCATTGGCGACCAAGCCGTATTGCCGCGGGTCGGCGCCCAGGCAGATCACCGTGGCCTCCCCGCCCAGCGCGTAGTCGATCTTCCCGGCGTCATGCCACCGGGTTGCCGCGACGACCAACCCGGGTCGCCCCAACAGGCCGCGGGCGGCCAATTCGGTCCGCAGCGACGTCCAATCCACCGCGTCGAGGTCAGGGTCCGTGCCGAGCGCGAAATCCTCGAACACCTCGGGCAGCCAGTTGAACCGCACCTCGCTCGCCACGAACACGGCGCCGAGCGTGACGACCGCGGCCGTGGCCGCAAGGGCGCCGCGGACCAGGCGGCTTCCCCTCCGCCGCCGCGCGACCGCCTCGCCAAGCAGCGGAAACAGCATCAGGTAGCCCGGCGCCGCCCAATGGAACAGCACATGGCTGTGCAGGGACACGATGGGGAACAGCAGGATCGGCGGCACGGCCAGGCACGCCAGCAGCCATCGCCCGGCGTCCTGCGGCCCGCGCCGCAACGCCGCAGCGCCGCAAGCCACGAGCGGCAGCCAGATCCAGGGCAGGATGAACAGCGCCCCGCCCAGCAGCGTCGTGACCGGCCCGGACAGGTGCAGCTTGCCGCCCGCGGCGCGTCCGGCCTGGAACAGCAGGGACGCCCAGCCATGCCGGGCATTCCAGGCCAGCACGGGCGAGAACAGCAAAAGCGCGAGCAAGGCGGCGGCGTAGGGGTGCGGACGCCGCAGCCAGCGCCGGCCGTCCGGCGTGGTCAGCAGGAACACGGCGGCGCCCGCGGCCGTCAGCGCGGCGGAGTACTTCGAGAACAAGGCCACGCCCGCGCAAAGCCCGGCGCCGAGCCACCAGCCCCAGGCCGCCCGCCCCTGGGCCGGCAACGCGGACACGAGGCAAAGAACCGCGCCCAGCAAGGCCGCGACCAGCGGCCCGTCCGGCAGCACCCAGGTGCCGTCGCCGATGCCGAACACCGGCGCGGCGTTGAGCAGCGCCGCCGCCCACAGCCCGGCGCAGGCCCCGAACAGCACGCTGGC
Organism: uncultured Acetobacteraceae bacterium; assembly: GCA_964250815.1. Taxonomy (GTDB): domain Bacteria; phylum Pseudomonadota; class Alphaproteobacteria; order Acetobacterales; family Acetobacteraceae; genus CAHJXG01. Next base: position 542 of record CAXUIQ010000638.1, on the reverse strand, counting down.
CAGCCGGAACATCAGCCAGGTCGTCAGCGCGAACAACAGCACGAACGGCAGCCGCACGACGAACGCGCCGTCGCTGCCGGCGAGGTGGGCGGCGGCCCAGGCCATCCACCAGGCCAAGGGCGGATGGTCGAAGTAGCCGGGCTGCAGCGTCCGTCCGGACGCCACCATGTAGCTCTCGTCGATGCCCAGCCCGAGGGCGCCGGCAAAGGCCAGCCGCGCCGCCAGCGTGGTCAGGATCAGCAGGGCCACGCCGCCCGCCGGGGTGTCCAGCCAACCTTGGAGGGCGGCGCCGACCGTTGGTCCGCGGCGCCCCAGCCCGGCCTGCTGCACCGCCTAACCCCGCGGCAGCATGCGCCCGAGCACGGCGTCGTGCCAAAGGAACCGGTGTACCAGCGCCGCGCCGGCATGCAGCCCGGCCAGCGCCAGAATCAGCCAGCCGATGGTTGCGTGCACCTCCTGCACCTGGTCCTTCAGCCCAGGATTGCCCGGGTCGTAGGCCGGGATGCTGAACAGGTTGAAGATGCTGTCGCCCCGCGTCCAGG
>CAXUIQ010000637.1:0-2363 GCA_964250815.1 uncultured Acetobacteraceae bacterium | reverse complement strand
GGCCGGTGCTGCCGGATGCCTTGCTGGACCGCGCCCATGCGCTGCTGGAGGCCGGGCAGGGGCCGGGCCTCCGCCGGGTGATCAACGCCACGGGCATCGTGCTGCACACCAACCTGGGCCGCGCGCCCTTGGCGTCCGCTGCGGCGGCGGCCGTGGCGGCGGCGGCCGGCTACTGCAACTTGGAATTCGACCTGGGCACCGGGGAGCGCGGCAGCCGCACTGCCGGAATCGAGCCGTTGCTGCGCACGCTGACCGGGGCAGAGGCCGGCTTTGCCGTGAACAACTGCGCCGCCGCCGTGCTGCTGGCGCTGAGCGGGTTGGCGGCGGGCGGCGAGGTCGTGGTGTCCCGCGGCGAGCTGGTGGAGATCGGCGGCGGCTTCCGCATCCCGGACGTGATCCAGCAAGGGGGCGCCCGGCTGGTGGAGGTCGGCACCACCAACAAGACGCGCCTGCAGGACTACGCCCGCGCCGTCACCCCGGCGACCCGCGTGCTGCTCAAGGTCCACCAGAGCAACTTCCGCATGGTCGGCTTCACCGAGGAAACCCCGCTGCACGAGTTGGCGGAGCTGGCGCGGGAGCGCGGCCTGCTGCTGGTTCACGACCTGGGCAGCGGCACCCTCCAGGATTTGCGCGGCCTGGGCCGGCCCTGGGAGGCGACGGTGCAGGAGAGCATCGCCGCCGGCGCGGACGCCGTGGCGTTCAGCGGCGACAAGCTGCTGGGCGGCCCGCAGTCCGGCCTGCTGGCCGGGCGTACCGCCGCCATCGACGCCCTCCGCCGGCACCCGCTGCTGCGCGCGCTGCGGCTGGACAAGCTGACGCTGGCCGCGCTGGAAGCGACCCTGCGCCTGCACCGGGACGGCGGCGCCGTGCCAGCGCTGGCCATGAGGGGCCAGGCCCCGGCGGGCTTGCCGGCGCGCGCCGAGCGGCTGGCGGCGCTGCTCGGCCCCTATGCGCAGCCGGAGCCGACGACCGGGTTCGCCGGCGGCGGCACCCTGCCGGACGCGGGCATCCCGAGCATGGGCGTCGGGCTGCGCCTGGAAGGGCCGGAGCGGATCAAGGCGGCGTTGCGCGGCGGAAGCCCGCCGGTGGTCGCCCGGGTCGCGGAGGGCCGCGTGCTGCTGGACATGCTGACGGTGCGGGACGACGAGGTGCCGGAGGTCGCGGCGGCGGTGCAGAAGGTGCTTGCGGCATGACGGAGGCGGCGCGCGCGGTGGTGGGCGTGATCGGCCACGTGGACCACGGCAAGACGGCGCTGGTCCGCGCGCTCACCGGCACCGAAACCGACCGTCTGGAGGAGGAGAAGCGCCGGGGCATCTCCATCGCGCTGGGTTTCGCCTTCCTGCAAGCCGGCGGCGCCGCCATCGACCTGATCGACATGCCCGGCCACGAGCGCTTCGTCCGCACCATGGTGTCGGGCGCCACCGGCATCGACGCGGCGCTGCTGGTGGTGGCGGCGAACGAGGGCGTCAAGCCGCAAACCGTCGAGCACCTGGACATCGCGGGCCTGCTGGGCTTGCGGCGCGTCGTGGTGGCGGTCAGCAAGGCGGACCTGGTGACGCCGGAGCAGGCCGGGGCGGCGGCGCAGGCGGCGGCGGCGCTGGCGCGGGCGGCCGGGATGCAGGTCTGCGCGACGGTGCTGACCTCCGCCCACACCGGCCAGGGGATGGCGGCGTTGCGGGACGCCTTGGCCGCGGTGGTCCCGGCGGGGCTGCCCGGCGAGGACGACGGCTTCCCCTATTTGCCGGTTGACCGCGTGTTCAGCGTGGCGGGCCACGGCACGGTCGTGACCGGCACCCTGCGCCGCGGGCCGCTGGCGGCGACGGACGAGGTGGCGGTGGCGCCCGACGGGCGGGCGGTCCGCCTGCGCGGCTTGCAGGTGCGTGGCGTCCGCACGGCACGGGGACTGCCGGGCCAGCGCCTGGCCGTGAACCTGCGGGACGTGGCGCCGGACGGCATCGCCCGCGGCGCGGCGCTGACGGCGCGCGGGCTGCTGCCGCCCTCCGACTGGCTGACGGTCGCGCTGCGCTCCGTGGAGGGAGCGCCGCCGTTGCCGACCTCGACCAAATACATGCTGCTGTTCGGCACGGACGAGGTGGAAGCCCGGCTGCGCCTGCTGGACTGCGACGAGTTGGCCCCGGGCGGCACGGCGCTGGCGCAGTTGCGCTGCGCGACGCCGGTGTCGCTGCCGGCGCGGGAGCGGTTCATCCTGCGCCGCATCTCGCCGCCGCTGACCGTGGCGGGCGGACGGGTGAGCGACCCGGCGGCTTCCCGCCTGCGCCGCTTCGCCCCGCGCGCCCTGGCGCGGCCGCAGGCGGCGGTGCGGGCGCGGGGGGCCAGCGGCCCCCCCCCCCGCGGGGGGCGCG
>CAXUIQ010000636.1:0-2365 GCA_964250815.1 uncultured Acetobacteraceae bacterium | reverse complement strand
GCCGAACAGCGCGGCGGTGCAGCGGCCGATGCCGGACGACGCGCCGGTGATGACGACGACACCCGTCGCAGCGGCGGCGGCGCTGTCGGGCGAAGGCAGGGTGGTGACGGACATTCGGTCCTCGAAAATTGAGCGGGGTCTCAACCCAACGCCGCCGCCGCCCAAGGTTTCCTAACCAAATGGTCGGGAGCGGGCGCTTGGCATGGCAATGCCCTGCGCCACCCCTTATGGTCCTTGCACACCATCGGGAGCGCCGGCATGGCCACAGCACTCATCATCGGCGCGTCGCGCGGGCTGGGCCTCGGCCTCGTGCGCGAGCTTGCCGGACGCGGCTGGTCCGTGACCGGCACCGTGCGCGCCGAAGCCGATCGCGCGGCCGTGGAAGCGGCCGGGGGCACGTCGGCGCTTGCCGACGTCACCGACCTGGCCTCGGTCGCCGCCCTCCCGGACGCGCCGCTCGACTTGCTGTTCATCAACGCCGGCGTGTTCGGCCCGCAGCACCAGGATGCGGCCAAGGCAACCGCGGAGGAGACGGGCGCGCTGTTCACCACCAACGCCGTCGCCCCGGTTGCCGCCGCCCGCCTCCTGCTCGGCCGGGTGAAGGAGGGCGGCGTGCTGGCGTTCATGACCTCGCGCATGGGCAGCGTGGCCGACAACCGCGGCGGCGACATGGAACTGTACCGCGCCAGCAAGGCGGCGCTGAACTCGCTGGCCCGCAGCCTGGCCGCGAAGCTCGACCGGCCGCTCGCCGTGCTGTCGCTGCATCCCGGCTGGGTCCGCACCGACATGGGCGGGGACGCGGCACCCCTTGATGTCCAGATCAGCGCCCGAGGTTTGGTGGACACGATCCTGGCGCACCGCGGGGAGCCGGGATCGGCGTTTTACGACCACAGCGGCGCGGCGCTGCCCTGGTAGCAGGCGGGCGTGGGCTGAGCATCCGCAGCCCTCGGAGTCGCATGGTCATGCTGCCCTGCGCGGAGCAAAGCTCCGCTTTCTCCGAGGACGCGCCACGCGGCGTGGTGCCTAGGCCGTCGCCGCATGCGCGGTGTGATCGCCGCCATGCCGGAGATGCGCGCGCCACAGAAGCGCGGCGGCGATCGCGCCATTCATCAGGTTCCAGGCGATGCCGTTGGCGAAGGCGAGGCGGTACGATCCGGTATGATCGAAGATCTCCCCGGTCATCCAGCCGCCGAGCGCCATGCCGACGACCGTCGCCGCCAGCACAAGCCCCACTTTCGCGCCCGCGCCGCGCGCCGGGAAATACTCGCGCACGATGATCGCGTAGCTCGGCACGATGCCGCCCTGGAAAAGCCCGAACAGCCCGGAGATCACGTAGAGCGACGCGAGCGAGTTGAAGAACAGGAACAGCGACAGCGAGGCCAACTGCAGCACCGAGCCGGCGAGCAGGGTCGGCAGGCCGCCAATACGGTCAGCAATCCAGCCGGACCCGACCCGGCTGACGATGCCAAGCCCCAGCATGAGCGACAGCATCTCCGCACCGCGCGCCGGGCCGTATCCGAGGTCCCCGCAGTAGGCGACGATGTGCACCTGCGGCATCGACATCGCGACGCAGCACCCGAGGCCCGCGGCCACGAGCAGCGCCAGCAGCACGCCCGGGGCCAGGCCCAGCCGCGCCCGCGGCGTGGATGCCGCCATGCCGGCGCCAACGGCGCCGTGCTGCGCGGGAGGCGGAGCGCGCAGCAGCCAGGCGAGTGCCGGGATCGTAAGCAGCATGGCCGCTCCGATGCCGAACTCGGTCGCGCGCCAGCCGAAGGATTGCGTCGCCGCTGCGACAACCGGCGGCCACACGGCGCCCGCGACGTAGTTGCCGGCGGCTGCGATCGATACTGCCAGGCCGCGCCGGCGACGGAACCATAGCGAAGCGTCGGCCATGACCGGCCCGAACAGCGCTCCCGAGCCGAGCATCCCGATCAGCACGCCATGCACGGAGGCGTAGGTCAGCAGGTCGTGCGTGCGGCTGGCGAGCGCATAGCCGGCCGCAAGCACCATGCCAGCAAAGGCAGCGACCCGCGCGATGCCGAAGCGGTCGGTCGCCCGGCCCATCACGACGCCGCCAGCGGCAAAGCCCAGCATCGTAAGCGTGTAAGGCAGCGCTGCGCCGGCACGGGCCACGCCGAACTCCGCCTGCACGGCCGGCAGCGTGACCACCACGGACCACATGCCGACGCCGCCGATCGAACTCACCAGCAGCAGCAGGCCCAAACGCGCCCAAGATGCGCGGCTGTCCAACATCTTTCTCCCGTTCTCACCGTCTCACGCCAAGCATCATACTGTCGCGCGTGTCCACGTGGGTAGCGTCGCGGGTGTGGTGGAAACGGGTGGTGGCGTAGTCTCCGGCTTGTTC
>CAXUIQ010000635.1:0-2367 GCA_964250815.1 uncultured Acetobacteraceae bacterium | reverse complement strand
GGTGCGGACGGACGGGCGCGCCCGGCCGCTGCTTGCGCCGCCGCCTGGGCTTCTTGGGCGCGCAGGCAGGCTTCCGGCCGCTCGGCCAGGGAAGCGGCGTGCCCGTCGTGGAGTTGGTCCATCGAGAAATCCATCCTCAGTCCCCTACGCGCGTCTTGTGGTGGCTTTGGGCGCTCCCGCGCCGGCATCGGTCAGGCGGGCGCATTGAGGCGCACCACCGCGAGGTTCAGCACGCCCGCAAACGTCACCCAGGCCAGGTATGGCGTGAGCAGCCACCCTGCCGCGTGCGAAACCGAGGCGGCTGTGACAATCAGCACAACGATGGACAGCCAGAACGCCACGACCTCGAACAGCGCCCAGTCGGGCCGGTGGAAGTGGAAGAACAGCTCGCTCCACGCGACGTTGAGCAGCGCGTTCAGCGCGAACACGCCGACGATGCCCAAGGCCTGCCGGCGGTCCCGGGCGGCGTTCCACGCCTTCACGCCCGCCAGCGCGATCAGGCCGTAGATCAGCGTCCACGCCGGGCCGAACAGCCAGTCCGGCGGCTGCCACCACGGCTTGCGCAGCGCATAGTACCACGGCCCGAGGTCGGTGGCCGACGCGCCCAGCCCGGCGACCACGACCGCCGCCAGCGCCGCGACCGCGATGGGCTTCCAGGTCCGCCCGCGCACGGCGCCAGCCGTCATGCCCGCGCGATCCCGAGGAGCTGCGCCGTGTCCTTGAGGAAGATCCGCACGTGCGCCATCGGGTCGCGCCGCACCAGCTTCTTGTTCATGTAGGACTCCCAAGTAAGGCGCTGCACGTCGGGGTCGCGGCACATCTTCACGAACTTCTCGCGGCGGCTGTCGCTCGAGTACCAGAACCACTGCATCATGCCCAAGATCCAGAACACCCGGCCATGCGCCGCCATGAACCGCTTGCGCGCCAGCCGGAGCGAGCGCACGTCCCCGGTCGCGCACAGCGCCTCCACCGCCTCCGCCGCCAGCCGCCCGCCGAGCATCGCGTAGTAGATGCCCTCCCCCGACGCTGGCGCCACCACGCCCGCCGCATCGCCGGCCAGCACCACGTCGCGCCCGTTGTCCCAGCGCCGCATCGGACGCAGCGGGATCGGAGCGCCTTCCCGCCGGATGGTCTCCAGCGCATCGAGGCCCGCCGCCTTGCGCAGCGCCCCGATGGCCGGGCGCAGGCCGAACCCCTTGCGCGCCGACCCGGTGCCGACGCTCATGGTGTCGCCGTGCGGGAAGATCCACGCATAGAAGTCCGGCGACAGCCCGCCTTGGTAGTACACGTCGCAGCGGGACCGGTCGAAGGCCGCCGGGTCGGGGGAGCGGATGATCTCGTGGTACGCGAAAACGTACTTCACGCGCTCCCAGCCCTTCACGCACTGCTTGGCGACGACCGACCGCGCGCCGTCCGCGCCGACCACCGCCCGTGCGCGCACCTGCCCGGCGCCGTCCGGCCCGGTGTAATGCACCACCGCCACGCCGTCCGCGTCATGGCTGATCCGGTCGAACGTGCCGGTGCGTCGCACGGCGCCGACGGACGCCGCGCGCTCCCGCAGCCACTCGTCGAAGGTCTCGCGGTCCACCATGCCGACATAGCCGTCCCCGTCGATGGGCATGTCGGCTTCCTTGGCGGAGGGCGCGACGATGCGGGCGCCGGTCGCGCGGGCGACGATCAGGCTGTCCGGGATGCCGAACTCCCGCACGCAGACCGGCGGGATGGCGCCGCCGCAGGGCTTGATCCGCCCGGCGCGGTCCAGCAGCAGCACCTGGTGCCCCGCCCGCGCCAGGTCGGCGGCGGCGACGGCGCCGGCCGGGCCACCGCCCACGACAACGGCATCCCACGTCGTGACCTCAGGCTGCTGCATGTTGCCCTCTCCCTGCTGTTTCTAAATCCGGCCCGGCAATTGACGCCCCGAGTGGCTCCACCCGGGACGATTGCAGGCCGTCGCGCCCCGTTCCGGGCGGGGCGTCTCGAACACGCGGAACGCCAACACCGACGCGACGGCGAACAGCCCGGCCTCGGCCAGGAACACGCCGCCATACGCGATGGCCGGGTCGGCGAATATGACCCGCGTCACATCGCTGGCCCCGGTTGCGAGCAATCCGCCGGCGCCGAACGCCAGTGCCTGGGCGGCGCCCCACATGCCCATCCGCGTGCCCTCGCGCGACGGCTGGCCGGCTCGGGCCAATCCCATCATCGAGCCAACCGCGGCCACCGCGAACGCGCCGTTGGCGACGCCCAGCAGCAGCACGGCGCCCCGCAGCGGCGCGCCCGGCCCGGCCAACCCTGCCGCCGCCAGTCCCAGTGCCGCCAAGGCCGCACCGGCGCATCCGCCCATCGTCCAGGCCCGCATCGCCCGCC